>JAHEEH010000216.1:602-4636 GCA_024640835.1 Bacteroidota bacterium | reverse complement strand
CGAGCCCGGCTCGAATCCACCTTCACGCCCTCGTCGGCGCGATGCGCCGGAGCCACGTCGTATGCACCCGGGAGCGTGGAGAAGTCCACCTGGAACGTGGTGTCGCGCGCCAGGTCCTGGATGTAGAACCGCTGCGCCACGGGATCCTCCCCCACTTTCGGGCGGGACTCCAGGTCCTCCGCGTACCCGGAGTCGGTCACGTACGCCTGCACGATGGTCCGCTTCTCGTCGCCGGTATCACGAACACCGAACGTGACGAACCTCCCTGTCGGGTCGATGTCCAGCGAGCCGATTCGACCGTCGCCGAAGCGGAAGACCGGCGGATCCTGGCGGGCTTCCCTCTCGCGGTCCCGCGCTTCCTCCGCTCTCTCGCGGCGTGCCGAGCGTTCGCTGAGCACGTCGAACAGGTCCTGCTGCTGCGCCTCCAGCCACGCGTCCCGGCCGACTGCTTCGCGCTCCTTCGGTTCGCTGCCGGAACGCAGGTCGGTGAGCTGCGAGACTGCGCCGGTCGAAAGATCCAGCTCGAACAGGTTGTCGCCGCGCACGTAGCGGACAGCGGTCCCGTCGAGCGTGAATCGGGGGTCGGACTCGCGATCCGTCGTCCGGGTCAGTCGGACGATTCGCCCGGTGTCCCGCCGCCACAGGTGCAGATCCCCGTCACTCTCGAAGACCTTGCGCCGGTAGGACTGGTCGTATCGATGCTGGCCGTGCGCCCATCCGCTGAACGTGGCCCGGACCTGCCTGCGCTCCTTCGGCGACACCTTCGTGGGCTCACCACCGTCACGGGACACCCGGTAGAGCGAATCCGCGTCGAACTCCCCGCCCGGATTCCACTGGAAGAAGAGCGTTTCACCGTCCTCCGACCATGCCGGCCCCGTCGGCGACGATCCGATCCAGGTATCCGGGTCCTGCATGATCTTCTCCACGGTCAGCGACGGCTGCGCTTCGGCGGCGAGGCTGAGACCCGCGAGGACGGCACCGAGCAGGAAGGAGCGCATCATGGCGGTCACCGGGTGGGTTGTCCTTCCATGGCGGAACCCGACAGGGCCGGCACCTCGACGCCCCGGATCGTCGCCATCAGGCGAATGAACCGGTCGAACAGGTAGCGGCTGTCGTGCGGCCCGGGCGACGCCTCGGGGTGATACTGCACGGAGAATCCGGCAAACCTCTTGTAGGAGAGCCCCTCCACGGTGCTGTCGTTGAGGTTGGTGTGCGTCAGTTCGGCGGCGTCCGCGCCCAGGGAGTCGGGGGAAACGGCGAACCCGTGGTTCTGCGTGGTCACCTCGACGTGTCCCGTCTCCAGGAACTTGACCGGGTGATTCGCGCCGCGGTGCCCCACGTGCATCTTGTACACGTCCAGGCCCTGGGAGAGCGCCATGAGCTGGTGACCCAGGCAGATGCCGAACACCGGCAGGCCCGAATCAGCCGCCCGCCTGGCCGTTTCGATCTGGTCCGGCATGGCTCTCGGGTCGCCGGGCCCGTTGGAGAGGAACAGCCCGTCCGGGCTCCATGCCATGACGTCGTCGAGCGTGGTGGAAGCCGGGAAGACCCGCACGGCGCATCCGCGGTCGCGGAAGGAGCGCAGGATGTTGCGTTTCACGCCGTAGTCGAACACCGCGACGCGGGGGCCGTCCCCTGGAGCGAAATCGTACGCCTCGCCCACCGTCACGCGCGAGGCCAGCTCCAGGCCCTCCATCGATGGCCACTCGCGCGCCTTGCCGACGAGACTCTCGTCGTCCAGATCCACCGCCGAAATGACGGCATTCATGACACCGGCCTCCCGGATATGCAGCACCAGGCGACGCGTGTCCACTCCCGAGATGCCGACGAGCTCGTTGCGCCGCATGAAGGACTCGAGGGATTCGTCCGCAGACTGGTTCGAGTAGCGGAACGAGAACGCACGGACCACGAGACCGGCGATCATCGGCCGCTCCGCCTCGAGATCGGCGTCCATCGCGCCGTAGTTCCCGATATGCGGATAGGTCATCATCATGATCTGTCCGTGGTAGGACGGATCGGTCATGATCTCCTGGTAGCCCGCCATGCTCGTGTTGAAGCAGAGCTCACCACCCGTCTCGCCGACGTGGCCGATCGAAATGCCGGTCACCACGGTGCCGTCGGCGAGCGCCAGCTTGCAGAGTCTGTGCGACTCGGGTCCCCTGATTCCTGGAATCATGGCTTCGGTGTACTGGATGGGTCTGGTTCGGATGCCGCCCGGGCTCGACCCCCATCAAAAAAAAGCCTCCCCGAAAGGATCGGGAAGGCCTTCGCAGGGGCCGCGGATCGGATTCCGTGGGGTGCCGTCACGCTTCGAGACGTGCCTCGGTGTGGTGCACAAAAGCTGTCCGGCGGCGGCGCACAGGCCCGCATGGTCCGGATATCGGCGTGTCCAACCGGATGGGCGCCGGGCATGTTCCGTCCGGGGAACCCGAGTTATCCACATCGGAAGGGCCACCCGCGGGGCCGCGGAAGCCGGCTGACTCGGACCCGGAACCATTCGGCAACGCCGCGAATCCCGCCGCTTCCAGCCTCGTTACATTGCGGCTGAAGACGATTCGTGGTCCGTGTCACGCGTAAACATCCATAACGCAGACCGCGCGGAGTACCCTCTCCGCATGGCCGGAGCCGTGGTGGCGAGCCTGCTGATCGCCATCGCAGCGTTCCGCTGGTGGCCGCTGCCGTCGGATGCACCCGATCGGACCGTGTTCGACACGCGGCCCCAGGAGGTGATCGCGCTCGACGAGATCCTGCCCACGAGGCAGCGACAGCAGAAGCCGCCGCCGCCCGCACCGGTACCTCCGGTGGTGGTCCCGGACGATGTCGAGCTGCCGGATTCGGATATCGAGCTCCCGGACAACCTCTTCGTGGACTCGCCCGTCGTCAACGAATCCACCGGCGCTCCCGCCCCGTCGGGAGTGACGATCGTGCAGCCGGATGCCGGCCCGCGTCCCGTGCGGTTCGTGGAGCCGGAATACACGTCCGAAGCGCAGTCCAAGCGCATCCGTGCCGAGATTGTCGTCGAGGTCCTCGTCGACACCCGCGGCCGCGTAAAGGAAGCCCACGTGACCGAGCGCTACGTGCTGAAGGGCAAGGACGGCGAAGAACGGGAGCGCGTGGCGGCGATCGGCTTCGGCCTGGAAGAATCCGCCGTCGCCGCGGCCGGGCAGTGGATGTTCCGACCCGCCCGGGCGGAGGGGAGAATCGTCGAATCCTGGACCACGCTCACGTTCAGCTTCGGCCTGTGAGCGCGGGGGGTGTCACTGTCCGCCCAGCACCCACTGTATGCCGCCCAGCACGTGCTGCAGGAACTCGGGCTCGGAATACGACTCCGTCGTGTGCCCCAGGGCCGTATAGAACACCCTCCCCCCTTCGAACTCGTGATACCAGGCCATCGGTCGCCGGTCACCGGGTGAGGGCGGCCGGTCCCTGCGATACGAGGTCTCGTCGATTTCGAGAAGCGTGTTCACGTCCAGGTTGACGCGGTCGATTTCGTACCACTCGTCCGTCCGTATCCACTCGCCCGGCAGATGGGCCGTGGATGCGTGCACGGAGTCCGTCACGAACAGGGTCGCCTCCTGGATCTCGGGGTGGCTCTCGAACCAGCCCCCCACCATCTGCCCGTACCAGGGCCACTCGTATTCCGTGTCCGACGCGGCATGGATCCCCACGTATCCCCCGCCCGCCCGGATGAAGCGCTCGAGGGCCTGCTGACCCGGCTCCCCCAGGACGTCCTGCGTCGTGCTCAGAAAGAGCACCGCGTCGAACCCTGCGAGTCCTTCGTCCGTGAACCGCGTCGAGTCCTCCGTGGCGTCCACCGTGAAGCCATGCGCCTGCCCGAGCGCACGCAGGGCCTCGATCCCCGGCTCGATGGACGCGTGCCGATAACCGGCCGTCTTCGAGTACACGAGGATCGCGGGCAACGTCCCCTCGGACGACGGCTGGGGTTGCGGCGTCGGCTGCGACGTGCAGGCCGTCGCCACGAGGGCGAGGGCCAGGCTGATCAGGACGGGACGGAGGTGGTTCATGGACTCCCT
>JAHEEH010000216.1:0-592 GCA_024640835.1 Bacteroidota bacterium | reverse complement strand
AAGCGTCGTCGTAATTCCCGTAGTCATCAGTCCCCACCGCCATGAACCCCAAGTCCCGCCGCCTTGTCGCTGCCTTCATCATCGTCATCCTCCTTCCGGTCCTGGGATGGCTCTTCCTGTCGTCCGGTCCTCCCGGACCCCGGTTCGAGGTCGCGCTCGGCGACTCGCTCGGCGTGGAGGACGTCGACGGCCGACTGCTCCTGGTCCTCAGCCGGGACTCCACGTCGGAGCCCCGCTTCCAGACGCGGCCGGGCGTCCAGGCGGTCCAGGTCTTCGGAATCGACGTGGACGGTGTGGACCCGGGCGACCGCATGACCATAGACGGCGACGTGTTCGGCTACCCGATCCGGAGCACCGCGGACCTGGAAGCCGGCCGGTACTGGGCACAGGCCGTGCTGCACCGCTACGAGACGTTCACCCTGGAAGCCGGCCACACGGTGAAGCTGCCCCTCCCCCGCGGGGCGGGCCAGAACTGGCGGCGCGAACCCGGGAATATCTTCTCGCAGCCGACGTGGGTGCAGGTGGGCTCCGGCGGGAAAGTGTCGCTGGCGATGGACCAGGTCATGCCCGACATCGAGCCCCCGGACGACAC
>JAHEEH010000215.1:3819-4651 GCA_024640835.1 Bacteroidota bacterium | reverse complement strand
TCGAAGATGAACAAACGGACGGCCTGATCTGGCTCGCCGAGAAAGAGGGGCTCTCGACGCTCAATACGGTGACCGGTGAATACACCCCGCTGCTGCAGTATTCGATCTCCGATCTCGGACAACGCGAGAGAATTTGGTGGACGATGCCTCAGAGCATGGTGCGGGATCCGTTCGATCCGGACGTTCTCTGGATCGTCTCCGAGGCCGAAGTGACTCGATATGACCGGAGGACAGGTGATTCCCGGAGACTGGCCATTCGCGAGACCGACGGCGCGTCGGTGCATCACCCGGAGTCGATCTTCGTCGATCGCTCGGGACTCATATGGATCGGGACGCTGGAGGGGCTGCACACGCTCGATACGTCTGATGCGGCTGCACTGACCGTACAGACGGGATCGATCTCTCCCGATCTCGGCGGCATTCAGGGGATCGACTATGATCCCGACGGAAGGCCGTGGATCATCCCGCACCAGGAGTCCGGCCTGCTGGTTCAACTGGATCCCGGATTTCAGCGTATCGAGAGGACCATCGACTTCGGCCAGGAGCTCGGACGGGACTACGCGGACGGCCTCTACACGATCGAGGGGATGAGAATCCAGCCGGACTGGTCCGTCTGGCTCACGGTATGGGGTGAGACGCAGATCCAGCTGTTCGTGATTCGCGTGGATCTGCGATCAGGAGAAGCCCGATGGATAGACGCTTTGACCGGGCGCGGGATGCGATGGGTATTCTACGAGTCAGAGGGTCCCTACCTGTTGATCACCAGCCGGCATGAACTCGTTTCCATCGATATCGGATGGGACCGGATCGAGCAGGCCGGCGGATCCGCAGG
>JAHEEH010000215.1:2277-3809 GCA_024640835.1 Bacteroidota bacterium | reverse complement strand
GGCCGTGACGGACCGGTTTGCGGTTCAGGTGGCACCGGACGGGAGTCTCCTGCGCCGTGTTTCCCTCGCGCGCCCCCCGGGACTCCAGGCCTTCGGTGACCCCGTGGATCCGGAGATCCTCTATACTTGTGGGCCCGACGGCATCTTCGCGGTGAGCCTCGAAAGCGGCTCCGTCAGCAGGGTGTACACGGGTAGTATCGGAGCGGCGGCCCGCTCCGGAAACATCCTCTGGTTCTATGACAACGGAATCGTCGGGCTCAATCTGACAACCCGCCGCATTGTACGGCGGATCGGCTCCGGCATCGGGCCCCGGAAGTGGCTCGCGAGTGCTCCGGGCGAGCAGGTCGTCGCAGTCTCTGCTCCCATTGGAAGCGAGCTTACGCTGGTCGGCGCTGCCGCTTTGGAGTTCTCCGAGCCGCCCCGAGTCGTGATCCAGGGATTCGCGCCGCTCGGAGCCGACACGGAAATACACGGTCCTGGACCGAGAGAACTGGAGCGCGGTGCAACGGTCGAGCTTCCCCGGAAGGCTGCGGGGTTCACCGTGTCCTATGCGGGGATTGGATTCCGCGACCCGTACTCCATGCGGTATATGCATCGACTGGAGGGTTCCCAGGCCGACTGGTTTGACGCAGGACCTCTGCAGCACGCCACGTTCGCCAACCTGGCACCGGGCGAATACTCTTTCGAGGTCAGGGCGTCCGAGTCAGGCGGCCCGTGGTCCGAATCGCCGGCGCGCCTGACCGTGACCGTTCTCCCGCCCTGGTGGCGGACGGTCTGGGCCTACGGCCTGTACGGGATCTTTGCCCTGGCAGCGGTACTCGCCTGGGACCGATGGCAGCGGCGACGGGTTCGGGAGGACGAGCGTCGAAAGGCTGTCCTGCGGGAGGCTGCCATCAGGGCCGAGGCCGCCGAGCAGGACGCGGTTCGTGCCCGTGTGCATATCGAACGCATGCAGGAACTCGACGAAACCAAGAACCGGCTGTTCGCCAACCTCAGCCACGAATTCCGCACTCCCCTGACCGTGCTCCTGGGCCCGCTCGGGGAATGGAGCGAGCGCCGCGATCCCGGGGTACTCGAGCACGGGGCGGACGCAATGCACCGGAACGCCCTCCGCCTTCTCCGCCTCATAAACCAGCTCCTCGACCTGTCGCGGCTCGAGGCCGGCGGATTGGACCTGCATCCGGAACCCGTGGATCTCGGGTACTTCATGCACCGCACCCTGGACGGTTTCCGGCCGCTCGCCGAGCGAAGAGGTGTCTCACTGTCCCTCTCTTCCCCCGAGCACGGGCCGGTCGGTATCGTCGATCCCGACGCGCTGGACAAGGTGATGTCCAACCTGGTCTCCAACGCCCTCAAGTTCACAGAATCCGGAGGCAAGGTCGACCTCACCATCGGAACCGACGACGACGAAACGACAATCATCGTGAGGGACACGGGAATCGGCATTCCCGCCGACCGGCTGGACTCCGTGTTCGAGCGGTTCAGACAGGTGGACGATTCATCGACCAGGACCGCTGAGGGCACGGGGATTG
>JAHEEH010000215.1:0-2267 GCA_024640835.1 Bacteroidota bacterium | reverse complement strand
GCTGGTCGATCTGATGGGTGGCTCGGTATCCGTGGAGAGCCGTGAGGGTTTCGGCTCGACGTTCACGGTCCGCCTTCCGTTCGAGCCTGCCGATCCCGGGAGCCCGGGTGATGATGATCAGGCCGGGGCCGGGGCCCTGGCTCGTATCAAGACCGCCGAGCTTTCGGCCGCTCTGGCACCGCTGGATCGTTTGGAGGGACCTCGAGAATCCGGCACAGGTCCCCTGGTCCTGGTCGTAGACGACAATCCGGATATCCGGGAATACGTGGCCCGACACCTGGAGTCTGATTACCGGGTGATCCAGGTGGTCGACGGCGTCTCGGCGCTGGAAATCGCTCGCCGGACCCCGCCCGAGCTCGTCATCGCGGACGTCATGATGCCGGGCATGGATGGCTTCGATCTTTGCCGCGCCATTCGCAAGGACAACGATCTGAAGCACGTCCCGATCATCCTCCTGACGGCCCGGGCCGAGGAGGAAGACCGCATCCGGGGGCTCGAAGGCGGCGCCGACGACTATCTCACAAAGCCCTTCAGTGTGCGCGAGCTCGAGGTTCGCGTCACCAATCTCATCCTGTCGAGGAGGACGTTGAAGGAGGCGTTCGCCCGGACCATTCGTGTACTGCCTGAAGACATCGAGGTGAAGTCGCGCGACGATGCCTTCGTCGAACAGGTGATCGGTCTCATGAACCGACATCTCGGTGATTCCACGTTCGGAACGGATATGCTTGCGGGAGAGGTGGGTTTGAGCAGGCGCCAGGTCGAGCGACGCGTGCTCGACGCCCTCGGACGCACCCCCCCGGATCTTTTGCGGGAGATGCGTCTCGAGCGTGCCGCACAGATCCTCGCCGCTCGACCGGGCACCGTTGCAGAGGTCGCCGACGCGGTGGGTTTCCGTTCGGCGTCCCATTTTTCGACTGTATTCCGGAAGACGTACGGTGTACCGCCGACGGAGTATGCCGGTAAAGCGACATAGACGTTTCCCATTGCGACATCTGCCTTCGCAGATACGTCCAAAGCGCTTCAGGATGTGTCATGACTGAAGGTCGAATGGGAGTGACACATCGCCAATAACAGGGTCCGGGACCTTGGAATCGCGCCTGACGACAGGCCGATCATCCAACCCCCGGACCCACGATGTCGCTCGCTGACCGGTGCATCTGCTGCACCATCGTCTTCCTGGCCTGCCTCGGGACTCGCCCTTCCACCGCCCAGACGGTCGCGCCCTCCCACTGGGCATCGTCGGCACTGGAGATTCTCGGCATCGCGGAGTCCCGCGCCGACTCGCAACGTGTCGCCGGAAAGAACGCGACGGGGATCGCCGGTACCTCGGCCGCCCCGTTTCGCGCCCTCGGCTCGGATTACACCCGATACCAACTTGCGGCGGTATTCGGGGACATGCCGGTCTACCGGAAGACAGCGAACGTCACGCAGAGCCGACTCATTGGAGTGGAACGGACCTTCCAGAGCTACGGTCTTGAGGGAGATGGAATCCGCATCGGGCTATGGGACATCGGGCATCCGTACCCGCACGTCGAGTTTGGAAGACGGCTCGAACAGGCGTCCGACGGAGAGGAATCCAGCCTGTCAGGGCATGCGACGCATGTCGCGGGCACCCTGATTGCAGCAGGGATCGAGTCCGAGGCCCGGGGAGTTGCTCCGCTCTCAACGGTCGTAGCCTATGGGTCGGACGGCGATTACCTCGAGATGTACGCGGCATCAGGCAACGGGCTCAGGGTGTCCAACCACTCGTACGCATTCGCCGCCGGCTGGGAACGGACTTCCGCCGGGGCGCCCGTGGACTGGACGTACTTCGGGTCGGCAGGCCGGATCGCGGTGTACAACACCATCACCTGGTTCTGGGACTGGACCGCGGAGGACAACCCGTACTACCTGATCGTCAATGCGGCCGGAAATGATGCTGGCCAGGGGCCCGCCGGGGGCGCTGCGCCACACTTCCACAACGGATTTTCCGGCGAGACGTACGCAGACGTCCATCCTGAGGACTGCTCCGCGGGGTCCGGATGCCTTGGAGCCCTGGCCATGGCCAGGAACGCTCTCGTCGTGGGCTCGCTCGATCCAACAGGTGCAACCGTTTCCTCCTTCTCATCCCGTGGCCCGACAATCGACGGCCGCCTCAAACCGGATGTTATGGCTGTAGGTGAAGGTGTCTATTCGACAGTTGCGGGGGACGGATATGCCGTTTCTTCCGGTACCTCGATGGCAGCTCCGATGGTCACGGGGGCCGTGGCGCTGCTCCTTGACGGGGA
>JAHEEH010000004.1:9759-17183 GCA_024640835.1 Bacteroidota bacterium | reverse complement strand
TACGGGTGTCCGGTTGGTATGCGTCTTCTCCAGCATCGCGACTCCATGATCCGCTCCCGCCTCGCCTCAGCCCTTCTCCCGGTCCTGCTGCTCGCCGGATGCACGGCCACCGAGACCCGGCAGCCGTCCGCCGGAACACCGTCGCCCGCACCGGTCGCGACGGCGGTTGCCGCCGTCGAACCGGCCGCTCTCGGAAGCATCCCCAACCTCACCAGGTCCGGCCATCTCTACTTCGCCGGCCAGCCGTCTCCCGATGACCTGCGCCTCCTCCCGGAGAGCGGCATCACGACGGTCATCAATCTCAGGCATCCGGAGGAGGTCACCGGCTTCGACGAAGGTGCCGCCGCCCGGGACCTCGGACTCGCCTACGAGCCGCTTCCCTGGAACGGTCCCGCCGAACTGTCGGACGACGTGTTCGACCAGGCGCGGGCCCTGCTTCGTGGTATCGATTCCCCGACGCTCTTCCACTGCGGCTCGGCCAACCGGGTGGGCGCCGTGTGGCTTCCGTACCGCGTGCTGGACGAGGGGGTGGACCTGGAGCAGGCCGTTGCGGAAGCCCGGCAGGTGGGCATGCGCACACCGGAATACGAGACGCTGGCGCGGGACTATATCGCGCGAAACCGGTAGCCGGGCAGGTTCGAGCGCCCCGCGGGTCGAAATTGTCCTCGGCGCCGCCGTTATTCCGGTTTCCAGGAACCGGTGCCGAGAATGCCCGATGTTCGTCTGCGACCGCGCTTCAGGCGGGATCTGGCGTGCCCTCCCCGCGAGGTGCTCGGCATGCTGTCCGAGGCCCTCGCACGACCCGACGTCCGGATCATGGGTACGGTCTTCGAGTCATCGGCCGTCCTGAAGCTGCCCCGGGACGAGGTGCACTTCTGGTCGCCCCAACTGCAGCTCTCGGTGGAGCCCTCCGGGGACGGGTGGCGATCGGGTTCGGCGCCACGATGGGAGCCATGTTCGGCTTCGCCCAGTGGATCCTCGGACGGACTCCGTGGTCGTTGTGGTCGGTCCCCGTCGGAATCGTGCTGTCGGTCCTCGTCTGGGGGGCTGGCCGCACCGGACGCGGCCTGGGATATGACCAGGTCCGCATCCTGTACGACTTCGTACAGAACAGCCTGGCCCCCTGCGAACCCACACGCCCCGACGCATGAGGCTTCGATGACCCGGCGACTCCTTCCGCTGCTCCTCGCGGGCGCCACGCTCGCGGCACCGTCCCAGGCTCGACAGGCTTCTTCGGCCCTCGAGACCCGGACGCTCCTCACCTACCCCTACGGGGCACCGGACCCGGTCCCGATGCTCGCCCGGGACACCCGCCTGTATCCGTACCACGCCTTCGACGGGTATTCGGTGACCGGGCGCGACTCGACCTGGTCGACGGTCCGCCTCGAGAACGACCAGGTGATCGTATGGGTGCTGCCCGACGTCGGAGGCAAACTGTGGGGGGCCGTGGAAAAGGAGGGCGGCCAGGAGTTCATCTACCGGAACGAGGTGATGAAATTCCGCAACATCGCGCTGCGCGGGCCCTGGACCTCGGGTGGCGTGGAGCTCAATTTCGGCGTCATAGGGCACGCTCCCTGGACCGCGGCGCCGGTCGACTTCATCGTGGAGAACTCCGCGGACGGCTCGGCGTCGGTGGTCGTCGGCGCGATGGACATTCCGTCACGGACCGAGTGGCGCGTCCGGATATCGGTGCCGCCCGAGGGCGCCTTCGTACAGACCGACGCCCTCTGGTTCAATCCGACGCCGTTTACGCAGGCGTATTACAACTGGATGACCGCGGCGGCATTCGCTCGGGAAGACCTGCAACTGGTCGTGCCCGGCGATCACTACCTGCGGCACTCGGGTGAGGTCCTTCCCTGGCCGGTGGACGGGTCCGGACACGACCTGTCCCGGTATGCCCAGAACACGTTCGAGGGGCACAAGTCCTACCACGTGGTCGGTGCGTACGAGGACTTCTTCGGGGGGTACTACGTTTCGGACGACTGGGGCTTCGGACACTGGTCTCCCTACCGGGATATGCCCGGTCAGAAGATGTGGCTGTGGGCCCTGTCCGACGAGGGAGGCATCTGGGAAGACCTGCTCACGGACACCGACGGTCAGTACGTCGAGTGGCAGGCGGGCCGCCTCCTCGTCCAGTACTCCCCGGGCGAGCACCTGAATCCGATCACGCAGGCCGCCTTCGAGCCCGGCGCCGCGGACCGATGGACCGAGCGGTGGTTTCCCGTCCGGGGAATCGGGGGCATGAGCGAGGCCTCGCACCTGGGGGTGATGCACGTCACGCGGGAAGACGGTCGCGTGGCGGTCGGCGTGAACTCCTTCGTGCGGGTCCGTGACACGCTCGTGGTACGGGTCGACGGGCACACCGTGCTTCGCGAGGCGTTGTCCATGGAGCCGCTGCGCCCCGTCCGTTCCCTGGTTCCGGTGCCCGGCGGCAGTCGTTTCACGGTGAGCGTCCCCGGCCTGGGGCTACACTATTCGTCGACTCCCGACAGCTCCCGGCTTCACCGGCCGTTCCGCACCGATGCAGAGGCCTTCGCGTCGCGTCCCGAGGCCGACCGCCTGGCATTCGAGGGGAGGGAGCTCGCGAAGGGACGCCGGTTTCCCGAGGCCAGGACCGTCCTGAACAGGGCGTTGGCCCTCGATCCGTGGCACCCCGAGGCGCTGGCCGCCGTCGCCGAGCTGGATCTGCGGTCCGGGCGGTATGGGGAAGCCCTGGCGTCGGTGGATCGCCTGCGGCAGATCGATGCCTACGATCCCGGATCCAACTGGCTCGCCGGACTGGCCAACCGGGCGCTCGGTCGGCCGGCCGACGCCGAGGAAGCCTTCGGCTGGGCGGCACGGTCGATGGCGTTCCGGGCCGCATCGCTCACGCAGCTCGCCGAGATGGCCCTGGCGCACGGCGATCCCGAGCGTGCACTGCCTCTTGCGCGATCGGCCGCCGGGTATCTTCCCGACGCCTTCGGTGCGCTCGAGACCGAAGCCGTCGCCCTTCGCCTTCTGGGCCGGCGGCGGGACGCGGAGGAGGTTCTCGCCCGGCTCCTTGATCTCGATCCGCTCCATCATTTTGCCCGGGCCGAAGCGTGGCTCGCCCTGCCGTCGGACGCCCGACGCGGCGCGTTCGTGTCCGTCATCCGGAGCGAGTTTCCGGAGCAGACCTACCTGGAGCTCGCCGTCGGGTACGTGCGCCGAGGGCGCCCCGGAGACGCGGAACGCATCCTCTCGCTCGCGCCCCAACGGCCCCTCGTCGCCGTCTGGCGGGCCTGGCTGCTTCGGGAATCGGACCCGGCGGCCGCGGCAGACCTCCTCGCGGAGGCCGCGGACGCTCCGCCCGGCTTCGTATTTCCGTTCCGACCCGAGAGCCTTCCCGTCCTCGAGTGGGCGTCCGGCTACCATGCGGCATGGGCTTTCGACTACTGGCTCGCCCTGCTGTACTGGTCCCTGGATCGGCCACGGGACGCCGGCTCGCTCCTGCAGGGCCTGGCCGATCTTCCCGACTACGGGCCTTTCTATGCCGCGCGCGCTGCGCTGCTCGCAGGGGAACCGGCCTTCGACGCCGTCCGGGACCTGCGCCGTGCCGTGGCGCTCGACCCGCTCACCTGGCAGCTCCGCCTTCGCCTCGTCGACCGCCTCGCCTCCGAGGACCGCTGGGACGATGCGCTGGTCGCTGCCGAGGAGGCGTCCTCCCGCTTCCCGGCCGTCTTCGACGTCTCGCTGGCCCGTGCGAGGGCCCTGGTCGAGACCGGGCACCCGTCGGACGCCGCCGCCATCATGGATACCGTCATCGTGCTTCCGTCCGAGATGGGTCGCACCAGTCGGCAGCTCTTCGAGTGGGCACACCTCCTCGTCGCCCTGGACCTGGCCGGGGCGGGTGACCTGGAGCGTGCGCGGGCCGAGGTGCTCGCGAGCCGGGAGTGGCCGCGTCGCCTGGGACAGGGACGTCCCTACGATCTGGACGAGCGGCTGCAGCACGGCCTGCTGGCCTGGTTGGCCGACCGCCTCGGGGAGACGGCTTCCGCAGCCGCCTATGCGGATTCGGTGATGACGTGGACCGACGCGCACCCGGCGGCGTCACTCCTCCCGACGGCACTCGTCCGCGACGTGCTCGCACGGTCCGGGCGGACGGCGGATGCCGCGCGCATCGCGCTCCCGGCGGACGGCGTGGAGGGCGATGTCGAGCCGGCCGATCCCGGAGCCCGCATTCTCCGCAGGGCGATCCGACTCACGACATCCGGAAACTGAAACCACCGGGCAGGATCCGGTACGACCCATGGTGACTGGCTTGCTCCGGACGGCTCTCCTCGCGTTGGGCGCCGCCCTCCTCCCGTCCTGCTCCCCGGGTCCCGCGAGCGGACCTCCGCCCCCGGACCGTACGATCGACGGCGTCCGGTGGGACGTGGGCCACTGGTCGGCGGACCTGGAGGCGGGCCCCGCCGGGTCGTCGAAGGGCAACCACCGCGCGGCCCTGCGGGTGGACACCACCGCGTCGGCCGTGTACGTCCGCATCCCGTGGCGCCGGGCAGACGTCGATCCCTCCGTCATCGGCGTGGTCTTCGTCGATGCGGTCCGGGGCGACACCGTGCGCGAGGTCGTGACGGTCACGTCCACGCCCGACGCCGGGTCCTTCGTGTTCCGTCCCCTGCCCGGCATCCGCGAGTACTATGCCTACTACGCCCCGTACGAGACCTCGGGCGGCTACTATCCGACCGTGTCGTTCCTCCCGCCGGCCTACGGCGCGGACCCGGCCTGGCTCGACCGCCTCGGCCTGCTGGACGACTCGACGGCCGCCCGCCTCCCGTCCGCGACCGTGACGGCGATCGAGTCCATCGACGAGTTCCATGACGTCTTCCCCATGGAAGTCGCGGCGACGACCGCCGAGATGGACGCTCTTCGTCGACGCGTGCCCGATCCGATGCTCCTCTTCCCGGAAGACCGGTCACGGGCCGTCCGGATGCGGCACCGGCTTCCCCGGCACTGGGCCGTCGACGGTCCGGCGTCTTCGTTCACCTCATCCGCGCGACCGGGCGAGTATTTCACGTTCCAGATCGGCGTCTACGCTCCCGACACCTCACTGGCCGACCTTCGGGTGCACCTGGTCGGGTTCGACGGCACGCCGGCCACCTGTTTCAACACGGAGGGAACGGATCTGTCCGGAAAGCCCTTCACGAAGCGGTTGGACGTGCCCCGGGGCACGGTGCAGGCGCTCTGGTTCGGCATCGACCTGGCGGGCGTGCGGCGGGGATCCGTGGAGGGCCTCGTACGCGTATCGGCACCCGGACTCGCCGTGAGCGAAGTGCCGGTCCGTATCGATGTGCAGGGCGACCCGGCTCCGAACCGGGGATTCGACGACCCGGCCTCGATGAGCCGCCTCGCATGGCTGAACTCGACGATTGGCGACGATCCCGATTTCGTCATCCAGCCGTACGAGCCGGTCCGGGTGGAGGGAGCGGCGCTCCATCTTCTGGGGCGTACCGTTCACCTGGCGTCGTCCGGGCTTCCGGAGCGCATCGTGAGCCGGTTCACGCCGGAGATGACGGGTCTCGGCCCCGGGCTCGACATCCTGGCGCGTCCGATGGACCTCGTCGTGGATGGCGATTCCCCGTGGATCTCCGTCGATGCCCCCGAGCCGGTCGCCGTCGCCGCCGGCCGGGCCGAGTGGGCCGCCCGGAGCCGCTCCGACCGGTTCGACCTGGTGGTGCACGGCGCGCTGGAATTCGACGGCATGCTCGACTACCGGCTGCAGGTCATCGCCCGGGAGGACGCCGACGTGGAGGACATCCGGCTCCCCGTCGCCTACGAGCCGGAAGCCGCGACCTGGCTTCTGGGTCTCGGATTCCGCGGCGGCCGGCGACCCGCGGCGGTCGACTGGACCTGGAAGGTCGAGAACCACCAGGAGGGCGTCTGGATGGGCGATGTGAACCGCGGACTGCAGTACGTGCTGCGCGATCGCAACTACGTTCGTCCGCTGAACACCAACTTCTATCGGAATCAGCCCCTGAACCTGCCGCCTTCGTGGTACAACGACGGCCGGGGCGGTATCCGGATCCGGGAGGAGGACGGCGCCGTGGTGGCCACGAACTACAGCGGGCCCCGCACGGTGGCCGCGGGCGACACGCTGCATTTCCACGTCCGCTTCCTCATCACGCCGTTCCGGCCGCTGGACACGAAGGAGCACTTCGAGACCCGGTTCGTGCACCAGTACGTCCCCGTCGACACGGTGAAGGCGTGGGGTGGCACGGTGGTGAACATCCATCATGCGAATGCCATCAACCCCTACATCAATTATCCCTTCTACGCCCTCGGGGAGCAGAAGGCGTACATCGACGAGGCCCATGCGAAGGGCATCAAGGTCAAGCTCTACTACACCATCCGCGAACTCACGTACAAGGCGCACGAGCTGTTCGCGCTTCGCAGCCTGGGCGACGAGATCTTCAACGACGGCGAAGGTGGCGGCCATCCGTGGCTCCAGGAACACCTTCGTGGTCACTACCACGCGGCGTGGCATGCGTGGCGGGTGGACGATGCCGCCATCCTGAACAAGGGCACGTCCCGCTGGACCAACTACTACGTCGAGGGGCTGAACTGGCTCGCCGAGCACCAGCAGATCGACGGACTGTACCTGGACGACATCGCCTTCAGCCGGGAAACCGTCAAGCGGATGGTCTCCGTGCTGCACCGCCACCGCAGCGAAGTGGTGATCGACCTGCACTCGGCCAACCAGTTCAACGTGCGGGACGGCTGGATCAACTCGGCCATGCTCTACATGGAGCACTTCCCGTACGTGTCCCGGCTCTGGTTCGGCGAATACTTCGAGTACGACCGGGGACCCGACTACTGGCTCACCGAGGTGTCCGGAATCCCGTTCGGCCTGATGGGAGAAATGCTCCAGGACGGCGGCCACCCGTATCGCGGCCTGCTGTACGGCATGACGGCGAGGAAGTACGGGGACGTGGATCCGCGCCCGGTATGGTCCATGATGACGGACTTCGGCATCGCCGACAGCCGCATGGCGGGGTACTGGCTTGCCGACGCGCCGGTTCGGACCGGCGATCCCGACGTGCTCGCCACCGCCTACGTCGGCGACGGAAAAGTGCTCGTCGTGCTCGCGTCCTGGGCCGATGACGACCGCTCCGTGCGGCTCGACATCGACTGGACGACGCTGGGCATGGACGGACCGGACGGTGCGGAGTTCGCCGTGCCGGCCGTGGACGGGCTCCAGGCCTCTGCCCTCATCCCGGCAACGGATCCGGTGCCCGTTCCGGCCAATGAAGGTGTATTTCTGCTCGTCCGAAACCCCCGCAACCCATCGCGCGCGCCGGCACCGTAACGTGCGCGGCAATCCGGACCCTCCCCCATGGATTCCTTCCACCGCCCTTCTCCCGACGAGTACAATCCTCACTACGCGGGCTACGTGCGTACCGTCCCGG
>JAHEEH010000004.1:7250-9749 GCA_024640835.1 Bacteroidota bacterium | reverse complement strand
CCTGCGCTCGGTCCCACCGGATCTCGAGACGTATTGCTATGCACCGGGCAAATGGAGTATCCGCGACGTCGCGGGGCACGTCGTGGACACGGAGCGCGTGTTCGCCTTCCGGGTCCTCCACATAGCCCGCGGCGGCGAGGAGGCTCTACCCGGGATGTCCCAGGACGCCTTCGCGGCCGCCGCACCGCACGGCGTTCGACCCCTGGCGTCCATCGCCGACGAGTTCGTGACCGTCCGCGATGCGACCATCAGCCTGGTGCAGTCGTTCGGGCCCGGGATCGCGGACCTGCGTGGAATTGCCTCCGGATGGCCCGTGACGGTGCGGGCCCTGGTCTGGATCATCGCGGGTCACGAGCGACACCACGCCTACGTACTCGCCGACCGCTACCTTACTCGCTGACATCGCAACACCCATGACCACACTCCGTTCGCTCGTTCCGCCGCTCTTCCACGGCCTCCTGCTCGCCGCGCTGATCGCGGGCTGCTCCGAATCCTCCCCCACGCGACCGGACGACGTGCCGGCGTCGCATACGGTGCGGAACGGATCCGCCTGGCATAAGCCGGGCTTCCGGACTCCGTTGGAGAACTGTGTCGATTGCCACGGCGCGGACCTGCGCGGGGGCGACAACGGCGAGCCGTCGTGCTATTCCTGCCATGGCGCAAAATGGAGCTGAGCCGGCCAGCCATGGATCTCAACCGCAATATCCCCTCGAAACCATGAATCCGTTCGCCACGCACGGAGCCATAAGCTGGCCCGAACTGCTGACCATCGATGCCGAAGCCGCGGCCGGCTTCTATGCCGAGGTGTTCGGCTGGACCATCGCTTCGGTGGCCATGGAAGAGGGTGAGTACCACGTGGCCAGCCTGGGTGGCCTTCATCGGGCGGGCATGATGGATCGCCCGGAGGAAGACATTCCCCCCTGCTGGGTCTTCTACGTCACGGTAGATGATCTGCACGCCGCGGTGGAGAAGGCGGTCGGGCTCGGTGCATCCGTCGAAGTGCCCCCGATGGATATCCCGGGGACGGGAGCGCTCGCAGGCATCGCCGATCCGCAGGGCGCGATCGTCTTCCTCATGCAGTACGAGGAGATGCCCGAAGGCCCGGAGGACGTCGACTTCCTGTCGTTCTTCGCGACGGAGGGGGCCTTCAGCTGGTTCCAGCTGCTGACTCCGGATCCCGCAGCGTCTGCCCGGTTCTACTCCGGTCTCTTCGGGTGGGCAACCGAGGTGCAGCAGCAGCCCATGGGCCCATACCACGTCATCAAGATCGGCGAGACCGGATTTGGCGGCATCACCGCACCCTTCCAGCCGGGCATGCCGGCGCACTGGCAGGGGTACGTGACGGTGGATGACGCTGACGAGACCGCATCCCGCGTGCTTGAAGCCGGTGGACAGGTCCTGATGCCGCCGACCGATGTCCCCGGAGTGGGTCGCATGCTGGCGATCCAGGATCCTCAGGGTGCCATGCTCATGGCGGTCGCCTACCAGATGCCCGAAGCCGAATGAGGGCCTGGATCGCCGCTCTGGTTCTCCTGGCGGCGTGCGGAGAACCCCGGCGGCCGCTGGCGATCGACGGCCGGTTTGCTCCACCTCCGGACAGGACTCTCCTCATCGTCGGGCAGGACCTGGAGGCAATCGAGGGATACGTGCAATCGGGATTCCCCGTACCCGGCGGTGTTACGACGTACACCGACATCTCCGAATCCGAGCATGATCGGCTTCTCTACGGGCTGACCGACACCGTGAACTGGGGTTCGGGCCTGGTAAGCGCACGGGCGCTCGTGGACGCGTACCCGCAGTCGGCGCTCGTCATTGGTTTGTACCTCGTCGACAGGACCGGCACCAACCTGATGCACATTGCCGACGGGACACATGACGGGGCCATCGACACGCTAGGACGGTTCGTCATGAACTCGCGGCGGCCGGTCTTCATCCGGATCGGATACGAGTTTGACGGTGAATGGAATCACTACGATCCAGAGGGTTACGTAGCCGCCTTTCGGCATATCGTCGAGCGTCTGCGGTCGCAGGGCACGTCGAACTTTGCGTCGGTGTGGCAGTCGGCCACTTCTCCGTCCGGCAGGTACCTGGGACGCCCGGTGGAGGACTGGTATCCGGGCGACGCCTGGGTCGACTGGATGGCCACCTCCTGGTTCCTGTTCGACGAGACGGTACATGCCGACTTCCTGGCCCTGGCCCGGTCACGCGGAAAGCCGGTGATGATCGCGGAGGCGACCCCGCAGGGATACGACCTCGAAGCCCTCACACACTCCCCACCGGACGATGGACGGACGCTGCAGCCGCTGCCGGCCGACTTCATCTGGAGTGCGTGGTACGGTCCGTTCTTCGAGTTCATTCACGCCAACTCGGACGTGATCCGGGCCGTGGCCTACATCAACGTAGACTGGAACAGCCAGCCGATGTGGGGTCCCGAGGGGGGAAGTGGATACTGGGGCGACAGTCGCGTCCAGGCCGATCCGGTCATCCGCTCCCGGTGGC
>JAHEEH010000004.1:0-7240 GCA_024640835.1 Bacteroidota bacterium | reverse complement strand
GTCTCGGACCCGGCCTGGCTTCATGGCTCCGAGAGCCTCTTTGGATTACTGGGATACCGCTCCCGATGACGGAAAGGGAATTCGACGCGCGCGGACTGTATCCTTCGGTCGGAACGATCACCCGATGCAGACCATGAGCCGCAGGAACGTCGTC
Organism: Bacteroidota bacterium; assembly: GCA_024640835.1. GTDB lineage: Bacteria > Bacteroidota > Rhodothermia > Rhodothermales > UBA10348 > JAHEEH01. The sequence goes on along the minus strand of JAHEEH010000004.1, from coordinate 7,086 downwards.
CTTCTGGTCGTCAGCCTGGCCATTCCGCTGGCCGTCGGAGCGCTGGGGGGATTCGCGACCGCGGGGAGCGTCACCTCGTGGTACGCGACCCTCGTGAAACCCTGGTTCAATCCCCCCTCGTGGGTGTTCGGACCCGTCTGGACGTTCCTCTACGTACTGATGGGGATCGCCCTCTTCCTGGTCTGGCGACGGGAACCGTCGGCCGACCGCAACGACGCCCTCCGCGTGTATGCGGTCCAGATGGCGCTCAACCTGGCCTGGTCGTTCCTCTTCTTCGGCCTGCAGCGGCCCGACCTCGCGCTCGTGGACATCGTCCTGCTGGACGCCGCCCTCCTCGCGACGATCCACCTGTTCCGGCGACAGTCCGCCGGCGCTGCCGCGCTGCTCGTCCCGTACCTCCTCTGGTGCCTGTACGCCACCGTGCTCAACGCCGCCATCTGGAAACTGAACGGCTGAAGGAACCCGTCACCGGAGCCCTCCTCCCACCGCACCGCCCTGTACCCTCATGGCCCGGAAACCCCAGTCCTACGAACACCACACGCGCTTCGTCCCGCTGTTCCACGGAGGCCTCGCCGGTATCATCCTCTTCAGCCTTGTCGGCTCGATCGTGAACCTGGTGACCACCGATCACGCGGGGTTGTACTCGGCTTCGCTGATCACCGCGCTCTGCGTCGCGATGGTCTTCCTGTACTTCTTCGCGCGCGTCTTCGCGCTGAAGGCTCAGGACCGCGCCATCCGCGCCGAGGAGAACCTCCGTCACTTCGTGCTCACGGGCAGCCTGCTCGACGCCCGCCTGGACACCCGACAGGTGATCGGACTGCGATTCGCTTCCGACGGGGAATTCGTCGCGCTTGCGGCGCGTGCCGCCGAGGAAGGCCTCTCCGCAGACGAGATCAAGCGCGCCGTCAGGAGCTGGCGCGCCGACGAATACCGGGCCTGATCGGCGGCCTACTGGACGATGTCGATCAGCTCGACCTTGAAGACGAGCGTCTCGTTCGGTCCGATGGCGCCACCGGAGCCACCGGGTCCGTAGGCCAGTTCCGAGGGGAGGAACAGCCTGTACGTGGATCCGACGGGCATGAGAGCGACCCCCTCCTGCCAGCCCCTGATCACCCGGTTGAGCGGAAACTCGATGGTCTCTCCGCGCCGGTACGAGCTGTCGAAGACGGTCCCGTCGATGTGCGTGCCCTCGTAGTGCACCTCGACCACCGACTGCGCGGTCGGCCGGTCGCCCTCTCCCTGGACGAGGACTTCGTACTGCAGACCGGACTCCGTCTTCTGGACACCCTCACACGCGCCGTTCGCCTCGAGGAACAGCTGGCCGCGCTCCAGCGCGGTGGTTCCGGACGATGCGGCCTCGACGGCCTGCAGGAAACAGGGGGATTGGGCAGTCATTTCGGCGAGCGTGTCGGCTTCCATGTCCATCGCGGCGTCGGCCTGGGCTTCGACCGCGGCCTCGTCGGCCGGCTCCGGGTTTGACGAGTCGCCGCAGGCCGCGGCGAGCAGTGTGAACGCCAAGAACAGGGCGACGATCGAACGGTGAGACATGGAAAACCTCGTTGTGGGCATTGGAATCGGGGGCCGAGTATACGGAACCCGGGCCGAACGCCCCGGCCCGGTTGCGTGAATGCTTTCGGGAGACGATCCTCGGGGATCATGGAAACCATCGATCGTCGCGGAGCGAGACGGCTGGCGCTGGCCCGGGCGGGGCTGCTGAAACCTCGCTGGGCAGGATTTCCTTCGCGCGCTCTCGGAATCGGCGCTTCGGCGCGAAAGGCCTGTCACCGGGTCGTCGACCAGTTCGGATACCTGCAGTTGGACACGGTTTCGATCGCGGGAGCCCGGTCGCACGGCATCGTGCTGCAGTCCCGCCTGGAGGACCTCGACGCGGGTCTCCCGGAGACGCTTCTCCGCCCCGACGGGGTCCTGTTCGAGTACTGGGGGCACGAGGCCAGCTGGCTGCCCATGTCGCTCTTCCCGGTGTTCGCCTTCCGGCGGGCAGATTTCGTGCACCATCCGTGGTGGGGCGACGTGGTCGGCGCGCACCCGCAGATCGCCGACGAAGTGCGTCGCCGCATCCGCGACGACGGCCCGCTCCGCTCGCTGGACCTGGACGGGGCCAACCGGGGCGGGTGGTGGAACCTGAAGGTCGCGAACCAGGTCGTCACGGCGCTCTGGTCGTCGGGAGAGATCGCGGTGCGCGAACGGGTGAATTTCCAGCGGACGTACGACCTCGTCGAGCGCGTCATTCCGGCCCCGCTCCTGGACCGATCCGTGCCGGAGAGCGAGGCGCTCGAGATCCTCCTGCTCGCCGCCCTGCGGGGTCACGGGTGGGCTCCCGCCGGGACCCTCTCCCGGACCTGGCGCCTCACCAGGCGGGCCGGGGCGATCCGTGCGGCTCTCGGACGCCTTCGGGAGCGAGGCGCGATCGTTCCGTGCCGGCTGGTGGACGAGAGCGCCGGGCGGGGAACGGACGGGTGGATCCGCCCGGAAGACCTCGAGCTCGCCGACCGGCTTCTCCGGGTCAGGCCCCGCTCCGACCGGGGCGTCCTGCTCTCGCCGTTCGACCCGGTGCTCTGGGAACGGTCGCGTGTGCGCACGCTCTTCGGCTTCGACCAGGTGCTCGAGATCTTCAAGCCGCGCCAGCAGCGGGTCTACGGGTACTATTGCCTGCCGGTGCTCGCAGGCGAGCACCTGGTGGCCCGCGTGGACCTCAAGGCGAACCGGAAGGCCGGGACGGTGAGCGTCCTGTCCTGTCATTTCGAGGAGCCCCGTCGCCCCGGAGCCGTGGAGGCGGTCGGGACGGCCCTCGGTCGCTTCGGCGCGTTCGCGGGACTCGAGCCCCTCGGCGGCCCATGACCCCGTTCAGTCCATGACTTTCGACAGGACCCACCGCTCCCCGCTCCGGTAGACCTCGATGTCGCCGCGGTCGGTCCTGAGGCGGAAGAATACGCGCTTCTCCTCCTCTCCCCACCAGCGTCCCTGCACGACCCAGACGTCGACGAGCTCCCGCACGCGGTACGCGCGATCGTCGAGCCGCACGTCCACCGGCCAGCCCCGCACCGTGCGCACCGAGACCGTGTCCGAACGCCGTTTCACTTCCTCGTCTCCGCCTGGTTCAGAATATGTGCAAAATATGTCATCCTGCGATCGGGCGGCAATATGTGCGGCCAAATCGACCGGGTCGACCCTCTCGCGTACATTGCGGCCCCATCAAGACGCCGTGCAGGATCCCGAACGGATCCACGCGATCCTGGACGAGGCCCCCGTGTGCCACGTCGGATTCACGGTGGACGGACAGCCGTTCGTCATCCCCACCCTGCACGGACGAAGGGGTGACCGCCTGTACCTGCACGGCGCAAAGGCGAGCCGCCTGCTGAAGCACGCCGCGGCTGGCCTTCCGCTGTGCGTGACCGCGACCCTCGTGGACGGACTGGTGCTCGCCCGGTCCGTATTCCATCACTCGATGAACTACCGCTCGGTCGTGCTCTTCGGAACCGGAAGGCAGCTCGAATCCGACGGCGAGAAACTGGAGGCGCTTGCCGCCATCAGCGACCACCTGCTTCCCGGTCGATGGAACGACGCCCGGTTGCCCACGAGAAAGGAACTGGACGCCACGTCGGTCATCGAGGTGAAGATCGACGAGGCGACGGCCAAGATGCGGACCGGCGGGCCGAAGGACGACGAGGCCGACTACGCCCTGCCCCACTGGGCGGGAGTCCTGCCCCTCCGGACCGTCGCCGGTCCGCCCGAGCCGGATCCGCTGCGGAAGGCCGACGTGCCCCTCCCCTCCTACCTCGGGTCCCGATGACCGGGGAGCCCCGACCGAAATCGTTCCGCCAGGCCGTCCTTCCGGTCGGCTTCCTGGTCGTGGTGATCCTCTATGGCCTGGTCCTGCGCCCGCTCTTCCTGGACCAGTCCGCCATGCCGCTGGAACTCGTGTTCGTCGTGGCGGCGGCGTTCGCGGTCGCGCACCTGCGCCTCCTGGGCCACGCGTGGACCGACATCCAGGCTTCCATCGTGCACCGCATGGGGCGCGGGGTGCCGGGCTTCTTCATTCTCTTTGCCATCGGGATGCTGATCGGAAGCTGGATGGTGTCGGGCACCATTCCCATGCTGGTGTACTGGGGCATCCGGGTCATCGACCCGCAGTGGCTGTACCTGCTCGCATTCCTCGTGCCGGTCGTCTTCTCGAGCCTGACGGGGACATCCTGGGGGTCGGCCGGGACCGTGGGCGTGGTGATCATGGGGATCGCGATCTCCGTGGGCGGCGACGTCGCGATCACGGCCGGAGCAGTGATCGGAGGCGCCTATTTCGGCGACAAGCTCTCGCCCCTCTCGGACACGACGAACATGGCGGCCCTCGGGGCGGACGTGGACCTGTTCGACCACGTGCGCTCGATGCTCTGGACCACCATTCCGTCCGCGCTCTTCGCGGCCGGCGTCTACACGGTGGTCGGCCTGGTCGATCCGCCCGGAGGAAGCGGGTCGACGGCGGAATCCGCGGCCTTTCTCGAGGCCCTGCAGCGGACGTTCACGTTCCATCCGGTGCTTCTCCTGCCGCCCGCCGTGGTCCTGGTCGGATCCGTGCGGCGCATGCCCACGATTCCCGTCCTCGGAACGGCCATCCTGCTGGCCGGCGCGCTCGGTCTGCTGTTCCAGCCCTTCGCGCTGTCGTCGGTCTTCGAGTCCCTCGTGACCGGGTTCACGGTCGACATGGCGCCGTGGGCCGGCGCAGTCCCCGAGGGCGTCCGGGCCCTGGTGGAACGAGGGGGCCTGTACTCGATGCGCGAGGCGGTCTTCGTCGCGTTCCTGGTGTTCTTCTTCATCGGCGCGATCGACCGGATCGACGCCATGCCGATCGTCGTCGGACGGGTGTTCCGGTTCGCCCGCGGTCGTGCGGCGACGGTCCTCTCGGCACTCGGCTCGTCGGCGGTGACCAACGCGCTCACGTCCAACCAGTACGCCACGAGCTTCATCGTGGGCGACGCGTTCCAGGAGCGCTTCGACGATCTGGCTATTCCCCGCAAGGTGCTCTCCCGGTCCATCGAGGACTACGGAACCATGATCGAACCCGTCGTCCCGTGGCACCCGACGGCGCTCTTCATGGTCGCGACGCTCGGCGTCCCCGTGGCGGCCTACTGGCCCTGGGAGCTGCTGACGCTCGCCAACCTCGTCGTGGCGCCGGTCCTGGCGATCACCGGCATCGGATGCTTCTACGGCTCCCGCAAGGACGCCTGACGCGGACGACGACGCGGGAGGCTTCCCCGGTCACGACACGGATTCGCGCCTGTCCACCTTGGGAGCGACCGCGGCGCAGTACCTTGGCATCCGTCCCCACTCCCGACGCCCAGCATGCCCTCCGACCGCCTCGAAACCCGACTGGCCCACGTGGGCGAGGATCGTGCCTCGCACTCCGGCGCCGTGGTCCCCCCCCTCTACCAGAACTCGCTGTTCACGTTCGAGAGCTGGGACGCGATCGACCAGGCATTCGACGATCGCGTACGGTACCCGATCTACTCCAGGGGCACGAATCCCACCGTACGTGCCGTAGAGGAGAAGATGGCGTCCATCGCCGGCGCCCCGGCCGCGCGGCTTTTCGGATCGGGCATGGCGGCCATCTCGGCGAGCATCCTTCACGAGGTGGGGCCGGGCGACCACGTGGTGACCGTCCGAAACGTCTACGGACCGACCCAGAACCTGCTGGGACGCTACCTCCGGGAGAAGATGAACCTGGAGACGACCTTCGTCGATGGCTCGGATCCGGAGGATTTCGAGCGGGCGGCGACGGATCGCACGCGTCTCTTCTACCTGGAGAGTCCTTCATCGGCCGTCTTCTCGCTGCAGGACCTGGCCGCGGTGGCCCGCATCGCGCGGGACCGTGGAATCCGGACCATCGTCGACAACACGTGGGCGACGCCCCTCTTCCAGAAGCCCCTGGAGCTCGGGATCGACCTGGAGGTGCACTCGGTCTCGAAATACCTGGGCGGACACAGCGACCTGGTGGCAGGGGCCGTGATGGGCAGCGAAGGGGACGTCCGGTCCATCGCCGTGCGGGAATACGAGCTCCTGGGCGGCATCATGGCGCCTTTCAACGCATGGCTCCTCCAGCGAAGCCTGCGGACGCTGCCCATGCGCATGGAGCGGCACCAGGCCAGTGCCGGCGCCGTCGCCCGATTCCTGGAGTCGCACCCGGCGATTTCGCGCGTGCGGTGGCCCGGACTCGCTTCCCACCCGCAGCATACCCTCGCGCGCCGGCAGATGACCGGCTTCAGCGGCCTGATGGGCTTCACGCTGGCCACCGACGACCTCCGGGCCATCAAGCGCTTCTTCGATTCCCTGCGCCTGTTTCAGCGCGGCGTCTCGTGGGGCGGACACGAGAGCCTCGTCTATGCGCCGGCCATCAGCTACCTCAAGGAGCTCCCTCCGGAGCGCTTCGACGAGCTGGGCATATCGCTGGGCGACATGCGGATCTCGGTGGGGCTGGAAGACCCCGGAGACCTCGTGGCCGACCTGGAGCAGGCCCTGGCGACGATCGGCTAACCGACGGCCGCCGCTCTCGGCGCGACTCCTTCATCGACCACATCGGCGAGTGCCGCCACCCCACCGAACCCCGGGTACCGTCCAACGGCCAGCAGCCGGTCTTCGTCGAGCCCCATGCCATCCCGGATCGCGGCGATCACGGGGTACGGGGTGCTGCAGTCGTATTCCAGGAAACGGCACGATCCACCGCTCTCGTCGAGGAGCCGGCCGAGCACGTTTTGCGCCTTCCGTCCCGGAATCCTGTCCAGGTCGGCCTCTCCGAGGGTGACCGGCCTGACCGCATGGGCTTCTCCCGGCGCGAAATCCGGAACCAGCCGGCCCATGTTCGTGCGGATCACGTCGTCGAGCCAGATCAGGGACCTTCCGTATCCGACGTCCGGCATCGCCGTGACCCGGGGCGGGAGCGAAGGGGGAATCGACACGAGAGCCAACGGATACGCAGACACCGTGGTGCAATCGCCCGGCGCGGCGAGGGGCCTCACGGCCAGGTAGCAGCCGTCGTCCACTTGCTCGAGGGTTCCCGGGGCGTCTATCACCAGGGCG
>JAHEEH010000214.1 GCA_024640835.1 Bacteroidota bacterium | reverse complement strand
GACGCCCGCTGGGACGGCATCACCATTTGGGAAGGCCGGTACGGGCCGCTGTTCGTCGAGGGCAACGAGATCCTCCGCGGTGGCGCCGAAGGCATCCACGTGCAGGGATCGGGAGAACTCTACCCGGAGACCCACATCAATGGCAACCGCATCGAGGACGTGCCGTGGTCCGCGATCAACCTGGGGGCAGGAGCATTCGGGTTCGTCCACATTGGTGGCAACGAGATTCATCGTGCCGACATCGGCATCCAGTTGATGGGGTCTCCGGCCGGATTTGAGCAGGCGCAAATCGAAGACAACCACCTGTTCGACGTGAGGCAGGCGACGATCCTGACGACTCCCGGCCGATATGGTGGCCTGCGTGTCGTCGCCAACGAGATACGATCCGGTGACCGTGAAGGCATCATGATCAATGGATCCCCGGACGGCGTGGGAGACCTCGAGGTCCGGGGCAACCGGATAGAGGACGTGCGCCTTCCTTCCATCATCCTCACTCCCGGCGCATACGGCCGCGTCCGCGTGGACGGAAACGAGATCCACCAGGATGTCGGCCGACTCCCGGGTGAGGGCATGATCGTCGATCTCATCTTCTCCGAGCTGCCCGTCGGCCCGGTCTTCTTCATGGGCAACAGAATTGCGCTGCACGCGCCCGGCGGCCCGCCCGGATTCCCGGTCAACGCCCTTCGGCTGATGGGTGCGGGGGTCCTCTTCCGCATGGCAGGCAACGAGATTACGGGAGACGGCCTGCCCGGGACAACGGGAATGCTCGTATGGACCGGGGGGGACGACGTGCCCGATCTTCCTCCGGACGCCCGGTTCGAGCTCAGCTGCAACGAGTTCGTGGGCCTGGAAACCGGCATCATGCTGGTGGGTCCCGGAGGCATTCCGGGAGGCTTCCCCGGTACGCCACCCGCCACCTTCTTCATTCGTCGAAACGGATTCAAGGGCGTGGGGCGTGCAATCCAGAACGGGGATACGGAGGGAGCCAGCGGGGTTATCGATGCTACGTGGAGCTATTGGGGCTCTGACGATCCGCCTCCCGACTTCGCGAACGTGATCGAGGAGCCGTACCTGCTCGAGAATGCCTACGACTACGACCTGGACGGCATCAGTAACTGTTTTGACGACGAGTCTGACGGCGATGGAGTGCCGAATGACGCCGACCTGTGCATGTTCACGAGTGCCGATCAGCTGCGGGGCGAGCTCAACCCCAGCCAGTGGCGTCTGGCCGGCGAACCGGGTGCGTTCGTATTCGAAACGCTGCGCAAAGGCAAGGGCAGCGGAGGCCGGACCTACACGCTCGACGACACCCGCGGCTGCTCGTGCTTCCAGCTCCTGGGGCAGCTGGACGACCTGGGGTACTTCACGCATATCGACCCCGACTCCGGCGAACCCGTGCACGAGAGCTTCGACGGGCAGTTCAAGAAGGGCTGCGCGCCGGGCGTCATGGACGCCTGGCTGTTCTTCGTGGCGAACGGGGAGCTGCCTCCGCGGGACGAGCCGCCGGCCGGCAAGGATTTCGATGCGGACGCACCGACCGTCTTCAGCCTGCGGGCCGCCTACCCCAACCCGTTCAACCCGGTGACGACGCTCTCCTTCGACCTGCCGGAGACCGCACGGGTGCGGGTGGCGGTGTTCGACGTGCTCGGCCGCGTGGTGCGCGTGCTGGTGGACGGTGCGATGGAGGCGGGAACGCACCGGATGACCTTCGATGCGGCCGGACTTCCCAGCGGCGTGTACCTGGTACGGTTCGAGCATCCGAAGGGAGCCGACACCCGGCTGGTGCAGCTGCTGAAGTAGGCTCGTGGAGCGGCGTGAGGACCGGGTCGCTGCGCGCGGCCCGGTCGCTTCGTGCGGCCCGGGGCGCTGCGTGCTGACCATGCGCTGCGCGCGGCCCGGTCGCTGCTTCCCATCCACTCCGGCCTGCCGGCGGCAGGGCATTCCGCTCCCGGAGGAAGGCCCCGCGGGCGTAGGGAGCCGTCCTATCGACCGGTGCGTACCCGTCCCGCGGTCACGACGGGACCCGTCCTGTCCCGATTCAGGCATTTTCCCGATGGCGCTTATTGGTTGCAGCGCATATAGATAGGTCACCCCCGCGATACCGGGAGTGGCTAGGGCCCGAGCCATCGTCATTCTCCGGAGGGCGGCCCCGATCCAACTCGAAGGAGGATTCGCCATGCTGCGCCTTGCCACCGCGTTTCTTGTCGCCGCGTCGATGGTCTCGCCCACGTCGGCACAGCAATGCTTGAGTCACGGTGACATTACTGCGCTCGGCGTGGAAACGCTTGCCGGCGACTACACGGTCTGGTACTCGCCTGGACATCTTTCGCATGCTCAGAAGATCGCCGGCCAGTTTGCTGGAATGAGGGATTTCATCCAGACCCGGTTCGGCGTGGATCCGGAGTACTGGATCGTCCTCCTGGACGAGGAAGACTGGAACCAAGTGCAGATCGCCAGGCCCGGATGTCTCCCCAGGGCAGGAATGGTCAGCGTGTTCTTCGACATGGTGGTCCTGCCGACGCCCGTCGAGTCCGACCTCGCGTTCACGACGTGCATGGGGCTGGTCGAATCGCTCTCCCCCGAAGAACTGGAGGAGCTTGCACAGGGCGCCGGCGCGTACCCCGTGGAGGCCTGCTACGACCTGGCCAGCGCGACCTGGATGCAGATGCTCGGCTTCCAGGTGCTGTACGAGTATTTCGGCAGCGTGCACAGCGTGGACTTCCTGTGGACCATCTACCTGAACTCGAGGATTCTGTACGCCTCCATCGCTTCGGACGTCGTCCCGGCATTGGCACGGGCCGACTCCGCTGCATCCGCCGTATTCCGACGCTTCTTGACCCGCAGATACGGAGCGCCCGACGTCCGGGACTTCGAACAACATATCATCGAGTGGTGGACCGGAGACGTCGATCACTATGCCTTCTACCTGTACTGGTACAATGAACTCGCCTTCGATCTCGTCGGCGAATTCGGCACGGACTTCATCGGCAGCCTGCGCGCCCGCCTGGTATCGGGCGGCATTCCGACCTCGACCCTCGCATGGACGGACTACTACGAGGCTACCAGGGAGGGACTGAAATCCATCCTGCTCGAAGCCGACGGCGAAGCTGGAGAGGTGCCGGAATCGGTCGCGCTGGAATCCAACTACCCCAACCCGTTCAATCCGTCGACGACCATCGTGTATGCCCTGCCGTCCTCCCGCCATGTAACGCTCACGCTGTACGACGTGACGGGACGGCCCGTGCGCACGCTCGGAGCTGGCATGATGCCGGCCGGCCGGCACGAGATTCGGCTCGACGCTGGAGGGCTTCCGAGCGGCGTGTACCTGCTGCGTCTTTCGGCAGGGAGTGAAGTGCGGACCCGCACGGTGACCCTGATTCGGTAGGTCGGTCGTTCGGACGGCCTTCGGCGAGTCGATTGCCGGGAACCCGGACAGGGTATCCGGTTTAGCCTGCCCGGGTCTTCCGTCGCCCCGTTCCATTCACCGCCGAGTGTCTCCATGCCCCGTCCAGCGGACCGTCCCTCCCCGTCCCTTCTCTTCGCCGCCATTCTCGTGGTCACCCTCCTCCTGGCCGGGTGCAAGGGAGAAGAGAGCGCTGCCCAGACCGCGCCGGGTGTCGACGAGACGCCGATCGTAAACGCGGCCGATTCCGAGCGGGCACAGCAGATCCTCGAGAACCTGAAGTTCGAGATCCCGCAGCTGCGCGAGCTCCAGGTGGTCATGGGAGACATCCGCGACGGCACGGTGGCGGGCATGGACCGCGGGACGTTCCAGATCCAGGGCCAGGTGTACCACTTTCTCGTCACCGAGGACACCGCGCAACTCTTCATGCTGGCTGCCCCCGAGATGAACGTCGGCCGCTCGGCCGACGCCCTGGCGGCGGCCTACACCGAGGAAGCGGAAGAGGCGGCCCGTCAGGCCGCGGAAACCGCAGCCGCCCTGGCCGAAGCGTCCGCTACCCTTCCGAGCCTGGGGCCTGCCGACGCGCCGGTCGTGATCGTCGAGTTCTCCGACTTCCAGTGCCCGTACTGCATGCGCGCCGAACCGACCGTCAAGCAGCTGCTCGCCCAGTATCCGGCCGAAGTCCGCCTCGCATACGCCCACTTCCCCCTGCCGAACCATCCGTGGGCGAAGCCCGCCTCCATCGCCACCGAATGTGCGGCGAGCCAGGATCCGAGCCTGTTCTGGACCCTGCATGACACCTACTTCCAGAACCAGCAGCAGCTGAATCCGGGCAACGTGGTCGCCCTCACCCGGGGCTACCTGGCCGGATCGGGCATCGATCTGGACGCCTGGGCCACCTGCACGACCGATACGGAGTCGGACGGCTACAAAGCCGCCGAGGCGAAGATCGCCGCGCAGGTGGAGTTGGCCCACGGACTCGGAATCACCGGAACGCCGGCCTTCTTCGTGAACGGAACGCTGCTCAGCGGCGCGAAGCCGCTCGAGGAATTCTCGGCGGCGGTCGAGGCAGCGCTCGGCCGATAGGATCGGCGGGCTTTCCTTTGCCGCCCGCGTTCCCGATCGTGCGGATGCACTTCCGGAACGCCCGATGAAGATCCGTGCCTATCTCGGCATCGCCGCCGGTCTGTTCATGCTCGCCGGGGCAGGGGCTCACGGCCTGACGGGATTCCTCCCCTTCCAGGACGCATTCCAGACGGCCAGGG
>JAHEEH010000213.1 GCA_024640835.1 Bacteroidota bacterium | reverse complement strand
ATGGAACGGGCCGTCTGGCAGCTCGAGGACGTCACCTGGGCCGGGGTGGGATTCGGACTTTCACTGTGGCTGGTCGCTTCCTGGGAGACGCTTCACCGCAGGGAACGGAAGGAAGAATCCGCGGCCGCTCTCGTGCTGGGATCGATCGTGGCGGCCTTCCTCTTCGTGGATCTTTTCGGTGGCGAAGGGTTGTCCCTCGCCGGCTGGTCCGGAGTTCTTCTCGGGACGGCCGTGGCCGCCGGGCGGTTCAAGCGGGCGGGAGGATGGATCGCCGCGTCCGCACTCGCGGTGGTCGTTCTGTTCTGGATGCCGGAACAACTTGGTGACTCCCTGGGGGGCAAACGGCCCCTCGCGAACTGGGAATCGGGGGGCGAGGTGCTCTCGCTGGTCTTTCTGGCGCTTGCCGCGCGGCAGATCCCGCACGGGCAGGTCCGCCTCCTGGCCGGGCTGGCCGTGTGGATCGCGTCGCTGGGATTCTTCGCCGGCGAGTTCTCGGAAGCCTGGGCCGTGACCACGGCGTGGTCGGTCTTCGCGGTGGCTCTGCTCGCGTCCGGCAGGCTGGGGGCCATCTTCCGCATTGTCGGAATGGCCACGGTGGTGCTCGTGGTCGTGAAGCTTCTGCTGTTCGACCTTTCGCGCCTGGACGAACTGGTGCGCGTCGGACTGTTCGCTGGCTTCGGACTCGTCCTCCTGCTCGCCTCCTACTTCTTCCCGAGCTGGTGGAGGGGAAGCCCGCGGTCCGGGAACGAGGCCGGCTAGGGCTCGACCCGCTCGGCGAGGTAGCGGGAGAGGGTCTCGACGGCGACGGTCGCCGCCGGATGCAGTGCCTGCTCGTCGAGGTCGAACCTCGCGTCGTGGAGCGCTCGGCTCGTCTCCTCTCCGTTGGCCGTTCCGACTCGAATCAGGAGGCCGGGAACGTGGTCCAGGTAGTGGGCGAAATCCTCGGCTCCCATGCTGGGTTCGGGGATGTTCACTACGGCCTCGCTTCCATACAGGTCGGCAATGACTCCCGAGGCCAGGCGTACCAGGTCGGGGTCGTTCATCACGGGCGGCGCTCCCCGGTCGAAATCCAGTTCCACCGTGGCGCCGTGGACGCGTGCGAACGAGTCGGCGGTCTCGGCCATGAGGTTCTTGATCCGTACGCGGTCGTCCGGTTCCGTGCATCGGAGGGTTCCGCCGAACTCCACGCGATCCGGAATTACGTTGTAGGCCTCGCCTCCGTGAATCATGCAGATGGACATGACCGCGGCGTTCCGGGCGTCGGTGCGCCGTCCAATCAGCTGGTACATGGAGGCCATGATCTGGTTGACGATCCAGATCGTGTCCACGGCCTGGTGCGGCCGCGCGGAATGGCCCGTCGTCGGCGCGGAGACGCTGATCCGGAAACGGTCGGCCGACGCGGTGGCGGGGCCGGATATGAGGCCGAATCGGCCAGTCGGCAGCGTCGGATCCACATGGTGGGCAAACGCGGCGGAAACACCCTCCAGGACCCCGTCGCGGATCATGAGGGGCGCGCCGCTCGGCATGCCTTCCTCATTCGGTTGGAAGAAGACCCGGATGGTGCCGTGCAGATCGTCGCGGCGTGCCGCTGCGATCAGGGCGACGCCCACCGCGATGGCCGTGTGCGCGTCGTGACCGCACAGGTGGGCGATTCCGGCCACGGTCGAGGCATACGGAGTGGTCTTCGCATCCTGGATCGGCAGCGCGTCGATGTCCGCCCGCCAGGCCACGATGGGTCCGGGCTTCGTGCCCTCGACGTCCACGTACATTCCGGTACGGGCGAGAGGACGGTGGACGTGGAGCCCGTAGCGCTCGAGCAGCTCCCGGATGTAGCGGGACGTGTTGTACTCGTGAAGGCCGAGTTCGGGATGGCGGTGGAGGTGCCGGCGCACGTCCACCATCAGGTCGGGGATCTTCTCGATCGGAAGGCTCCCGTTGGTCCGCCTGGCCGCCGAATGCGACGCGACCGACGCGGGCGTCTTGGACTTGCTCATGCGCTGCGGCTCCTCCGCCACTGCCCGAAATGCGTTGCCGGGAAAATATACCCAATATTCAGCGGTCCGTTCGCGCGTGGACGGGCGTACTTCAGACCAGGCCTCGTCTCTTGCGCAGGAACCACTCTGCCGTGAGGAGAACGAGCACGAGCGCCAGGAACGGGAATCGCTGCCACAGTCTCGAAGACGACTCGATCGTCCGGATGGAAGGGCGGAGAAGCCCTCTTTCGGCCAGGGAATCGGCCAGGGAGGGCGCGCCGGATCCGTCGAGCGCCACTCCTCCGGATCGCAGGGCCATCTGTCGCAGGAGGAGGGGATCGGATCCCGGATCCATGAACTCGATCGAGAGGGATTCCACGCTGAACGATCCCGCGTCGCGCCCGAGCTCGGCCTCCCCGCGGACGCCCCTCGCCGCGTAGGTGTAGGTGCCCTCGGGAAGCACGCCCAGGGACCCGGCATACCGCCCTCCGCCCTCGGGGCCGAGCGTGTACGGCAGCGTTCGGCCGTCCGGCGTGGTGACGTCGAGCTCGATCACCCCGTCGGGCACGGGGACGAGGGCCTCGTCATACAGCTGTCCGGTGAATTCGATCGGCGAGCCGCCCTCGAAGGCCGTCGACACGGGACGCACCCGAACCGGCCGATCGTCCTCCGGAGCGACCAGCCACTGCACGAGGCGCTCCACGGTGGAAGGCCAGGAGTCCGCGATCCGGTCCAGATCTTCGGGAAGGTTGCTCCACCTCCAGGCTCCCGTGGCCAGTATCGCGGCGGAACGGGCGCCGGACCGTCTCCTGACGACGAGCACCGGATCGTCGAGCCGTATGCCCCGGATCTCCGGAACCGCCAGGACGTCCGCGTCCGGTGCGACGGTCCACCGGCTGTCCGACACCTGCACGGGCGGGAATACGCTCCACGGATCGACGGTGGACGGCACCGGTGGCGTCAGGACCGGGTGCATACGACCGACCGACGTGGGGAGGACACGAGCCTCGATGAAACCCGAACGGACATCCGCCGGGACGGCGGGAAGCGTGGCTCCGATGCGGGAGAGTGCCTGCTGGTCCGTGCCCCGTTCCAGGACGAACAGGATGGGCGTGCCCCCCGCGGCCGCGCCGGCCAGACGATCCAGGTCCGCCGCAGATGCACCGCTTCCCGGAAATCCGGCCAGTACCAGGAGGTCGTACGACTCGAGATCGGGAAGAGGACCTTCGTAGTACGTGGCCGCGCTCTTCTGGACGCGCGTATCGACGGAGAGGTCCTCGTCCCGGTCCAGGATGCCGCGCAGGCTCGAAAGATCGGGCGACGGGCCGGAGGCCACGATCAGGACACGCCGCTCCGACTCGAGCACCTGAACTGCCGCGGTGGCCACGTTGTTGCGTTCGGTGATCTCGCCCTCCAGGACGCTCACGCTGATCGAATAGCGCTTGAGGCCGGCGGCGGCGGGCGTCGTCACCAGGAGAACGCTCGTGGCGCCGTCCGCTTCCGGGAGTCTCAGCGTGGCCCGGTCGACGGTGATCCCGTCCTCCTGGAGCGTGGCCACGACGGTGCGCCCCCCGAACCCGCGGTGCCGGATCGTCGCCTCCACGGGCAGCTCGCGCCCCTTGTAGGCGAGGTCATTCGTCTGAAGGCCGCGGATCTGCACGTCGCGTCGCGACACGGTGTCGCCCACGGCGATCGTGTGAACGGGAACGGGATATCGTTCGGCCAGGGAGACGGGGTTGCGCCCCGAATTGCTCCGGCCGTCCGAGATCAGGATGACACCGGTGAGTCCGTCGGCGAGCATCCGGTCCCGCACGTCCGACAGCGCACCTGCCATGTCCGTGCGCCCCATGTCGAACCGCAGGGAGTCCGGGACGATCTCGGCGAGCGTCACCCCGAATCCGTACCAACGGATTCCCGCCGAACCCATTCGGGCGCGCAGTCCCTCGGCGGCTTCCCGGGCCTCCTGGGCCGCGGTCCGACTCCCGTCCTCTGCGGGCGGGAGGCCCATGCTGGCGGAGGCATCGACGAGGATCGCCAGGAGCGGGGGCTCCGAGCGTTCGACCGCGCGGCGCAGCAGGGGCTCCGCCAGCAGGAAGAGGATCGTGCCCAGGGCCAGGAACCTCAGGGAGCCGAGACCGATCCGGATGCCGGTCGGAAGGAGCGGCACGGTACGTCGGTACATCCACCACGCCGCGGCTCCGGCCGACGCGATCAGCGCCAGGAGAATCAGGGGCGAAAGGCCGAACGTGAGGGACATGTCAGCGAAGGTGCACGAGCGTGCCCGTCACGAACGAGGGGCCGATCCGGACGCGATAGACGAGAAAGCCGGGCGGAAGGGACGTCCCGTTCACGTCGAGTTCCAGGGTGCCGGCCGTCGACGAGGTGAGCGCGGAATGCCACAACCGTCTGCCGAGCAGATCGTGGATCTCGACCTCGACCGGCTCGCCGGCGTCCGGAAGGTCGAAGCGGAACCGGGCCCCGTCCACGAACGGGTTGGGGAAGACCTCCACCTCGAAGCCCTTCGGGAGTCCGGGATCGGCCGTGCCCACTGCCCGGGCCAGCGCGGCCTCGGCATTGATGATGCCCCAACCCAGGCTGTTGTCCGGATTCGTCGCCTGGCTCGCGGTCGACCGCAGCAGGTCCCTGACGTCGGCGGGAGTGAGTTCGGGCCTGGCCTGCAGCAGCAGGACCGCCACCGCGGAC
>JAHEEH010000212.1 GCA_024640835.1 Bacteroidota bacterium | reverse complement strand
ACCGCGCCCGGACCAAAGACCTCCGAGAGTCTCCCCGAAGTGAATCGTCGGAGGAAGTCCATCTGGAACAAACGGTCGCGAGCCACCACGTAACCCGTTGCCCGAACAGCGTCCAGGTCGTTTGCGGCAAAGATGTGCGGCACGCCTCGCTCGTCCCAGGCCACCTCCACGGGTCCACTCAGACCCGCGATCGAGCCCCTGCCGGGAGGCACCGCGTCGGCAAACCGAGCCGTGCGGTACAGCCCGTCCACGGGATCCAGAAGCGGTCCGGCGCGGAACACGCCGCCGATCGGAAGGCTCAACCCCGTCACCACGGCCGCGACGGCCATCATCCCGAAAGCGAACCGGGCTGCGGATGTGCGAAACGATCCCGACATCAGGACTCGACAGAGGCTTCTGCCGGAATGGAGCGTTCGACCCGCCGAAGCAGGCCGTCGACCACGTTGGCATAGTCGACGGCGCCCCGACCACGCGGGTCGTAGTCGAAAGCCGTCAGCCCGTCCTGGCGCGTGGCCGCCAACGAGGCACTGGTGCGAACGACGGACGGCATCACGGAGTCGCCGTACCGCTCACGCAGATAGTGCCCGAAGGCACGGTGCTCCTTCTTGCGCCCGTCCACCATCGTCAGCAGAAACACGGCCTCCTGCAGATCGGGGTTCAGTCTCTTCCGGACCGTCGCCGCGGTCTGCCACGTCTGCTCCGCGCCGACCACGGGCTGATACTCCGGCAACACCGGGATCACGACCATACGGCTCGCCACCAGGGCATTCAGGCTGTAGACCGTGACGGCAGCGGCCGTGTCGTACAGAACGAAGTCGTAATCGGCCAGGTGCCGCGCCGAGAATTCCCGGACCCAGAGAACATCCACGGGCCTGTTCAGGCGACGAATCGCGGACGAGAGCCGGGACGACGACGGAAGCAGGTCGAACGCCGGAAGCGGCACGATGGAAGTGCGATCGAAGTCGACGCCATCGTCGAAGATGGCGTGTGACGAACGCTCGGCCGGGGGCTCTCCAGTCCCGGTCAACCGCGAGAGGAATCCCTGCGGATCGAGATCGACGGCGAGCACGCGACGGCCACTCAGTCCCAGGGCTGCGGACACCATGAGGGTCGTCGTCGTCTTGCCGGTTCCTCCCTTGTGATTGCAGACGGTGATCGGGATCATGAGGGTTCGACCGCCCTGCTGTTTGGGTCGGCCGAAGGTACCCCGACGATCCCCCGTCGGTCAAATGATCCCACGATCCGTTCGATCGCCGTTTCCGGAACACGGGAGCCCCTGGGGTTTTCGACGGAGCCATGCGCTTCACCTGCCCGTTCATCCTCGCCTCCTCGTCTCCGAGACGGAGGGTCCTGCTGTCGCGGCTGGGCATCCCGTTCGAGGTCGACCCTTCCCAGGTGGACGAGCGCCACGACCAGGCGTCCGAACCGGGGACTCTCGTCGAAGCGCTCGCTCTCGAAAAGGCCGAGGATGTGACCCGAAGGCATCCGGACGCCCTCGTGCTCGGAGCCGACACCGTGGTGGTCCTGGAGGACCGCATCCTCGGCAAGCCCGTCGACGACCGGGAAGCCGCCTCCATGCTGCGATCCCTGAGTGGACGAACCCACCAGGTGTACAGCGGTATCGCGCTCGTCCACGCGCCCTCGGGCCGACGGGTCGCGGCACGATCCGCCACGGACGTCACTTTCGCGTCGCTCGCAGACGACGAGATCGCCTCGTATGTCGCCTCGGGGTCCCCCCGTGACAAGGCGGGAGCGTACGGCATTCAGGACGACGCCGGTGCCTGGTTCATCGAGGGTATCCGCGGCGATTATCACACGGTCGTGGGGCTCCCGTTGCGTCTTCTCTACAGCGTGGTAAGACGCGAATTCTCCGACCTACTTCTATCCTGACCGAAATCGTCGTGCCAGAACGCCCCCCATTCTCCAGGCTGAGAGTGCTCCTTCTCCAGGCCCGGGCCACGGACGACATGGAGATCCAGGAACAGACCTGCTTTCTGGAGCGAAGCCTCCTGGAGACCGACCAGCTGCTGCCTGTGAACGTCACCAGGCACCGGCTTCACCCGGACCTCTTCGAGGGAGTGCACGCGTTCATGATCGGGGGTGCCGGAGAGTTCTCGGCCACGGTGGACTACACCTGGATGAGCGACGCGCTCGACCTGATTCGATGCGGCGTCGAGCTCGGCATCCCCACGTTCGGCTCGTGCTGGGGTCACCAGATGATCGCCAGGGCGTTCGGCGGCCGCGTGGCACACGATCCCGAGCGGGCGGAGATGGGCTGCCACCCTGTCGAGCTCAACGCTTCGGGCCGGCACGATCCCCTGTTCTCGGGTTTCCCCTCCAGGTTCCTGGCGAACATGGGACATCACGACCGCGTGATCGAACTGCCTCCGAACGCCGTCGAGCTGGCGTCCAACGAATCCCAGCCCAACCAGGCATTCCGGCTCGGCGACGCGGTGGCGTACGGAACGCAGTTCCACTCAGAACTCGATGCGCGGAGAGAGCGCGAGCGCCTCATTCGCTACCGGCAGCATTACCTGGGCGAGCTGGGAGAAGAGGAGTCCTTCCAGGCCATCATGGCGTCACTCGCGGAGACCACCGAAGTGGATCACCTGCTGCATGATTTCCTGCTGACCTTCGCGGCGGACCGTTCCGAACCGAGGGTTTGAACCCGGGCTTCAGGTGCGCGCGAGCACATCCATGACGGACCGGCGCGGCGAACACCGAACCATGCGACCCGGCCCCAGTCTCAGGATGATCTGGGGAACGCCCTTCCCCGTGATTTCCTCGACCCGCGGGCGGAGCGCCGGACACTCGATCGGCTGATTGAGGAACGACGCGTAGAGTCCCCCGGCGCAGGCCGCCAGAAGCACTCGCTCCATGGCCTGTCCGGCCTTCAGCCAGGATGCCGGGTTGTCCGCTGCGGTCGACAGTACGGCCAACAGCGGTGATCCCTCGGCCAATTCCCGGTCACGCGCAGCCCGTCCCCGACCCTTGTCGAAAGTCCGGACGACGAACGGACCCGTCAGCGACTTCAGGTCCCCTAGCCCCATTCCGTATCCCGGAATGCCGTCGCGACTGTGGGATCGGTTGGGGTGGATCCACGATGCCAGCTCACGACGGAAAGAGCGATCCGCGCCCTGGATCTTGTCTCCTTCTGCGATCAGGTCCGCGAGGGCGTTCTTTGATGCCGGATCCTCGAAAACCGTCAGCGTGCATCCTTCATCGGATGCCGCCCGCGACAGCGCCTCGGAAAACCCCGTTTCGACGGGCCGGTCCTCGAAAGGAAACCGGTAGGTCCGTCTCCTGGAAAGGCACGGAAACAGATCGGAGATCGGATCGGCCTCCGCGGTCCGTCGACCCATCCTGACGAAAGCGAGAAGGTCCGGATCACGAAGATCCGAAAACGCGCGGACCTCTCCCGAATACCCGAAGTGACGGATCGCCACGCGCAGGTTGAACAGCGCCGCGCCACAGCTCATGATGAGCTCGCGATCCTCGGGATCGGAGACCGGCAGTGCCCGGGTGCGGTCCGCAAGGAGTGCCACCTCGTCACCGGACGGTCGGAACAGCCACGGCTGCGTGTTGTGGGCGGAGGGTGCCAGCACCGCGTAGTTCAGAAGGAATCGGATCTGATCCTCCGGCATGGCATCCGAAGGAAAGCCGGCCTCCTGCACGTCCCAGGGGTCATCAAGAACGTAGCTGATTCGACTCATCCCCCGCCTTTTGACGTTTCGGACCCCTGCGCCCGATTTCATGAAGGAACGGCGAAGGATAGGCTCTCCGGATACGCCCGTCTGCACGGGCGCCTCTCACAACTATGTGGGGTTTCACACTACACGCCTGGCGATCCGGGCGGTCAGTCCTGCACGTCGCGCAACCTGAACCGGATCGGGATGGCCATCCGGACCCGCACCGGTCTTCCCCGCTGCTTCCCCGGAATGAAACGCAGCTTCATCACCGCGTCGGCGGCGGCACGATCCAGCACCTCCCCGGACGAACGAGCCACTACGGGCTCCACCGGTACCCCGTCCTGATTCACCACGACCTGGATGACCACGAGCCCCTCCATGCCCGCCTGCCTGGCGATCGAGGGGTACTCCAGGTACTCGTACACCTTCTGATTCCCTCCTATGATCTCCGGCATCTGCTCCACGACCACGAAAATCTCCTGCTCCAGGTCCACGCTGTCGTCCTGCTCGGGCGCCGGGGTCGGCGGCGGAGGCGGCAGGTCGAAGAGGGGTTCATCCAGGTCCAGCGAGGCGTCCAGGTCCAGATCCTCGTCCGAGAGAATCTCGTCGTTGGGCACCTCCACCGGAATCGGCGGGCGCGGAGGCGGCGGGGGCTTTTCGACCTGTTGCGTCTGCTGAATCTCCTCCATCTGGACGGTCTCCTGCTGCGACAGGTCCACGTCGAATCCACCACCGTCCGGCACGATCGGTGCCCGGACCAGCGCCGTGATCACGAAGAGGGCCACCACGAATCCGAACTGGACGGTGAGCCGGTAATCTCGACGCAGGTCCGCGCCCGGAGCCCGCTCGGGTTTTCGCCGTCCCGGGGTCGGGGGGTCTCCATTACGCAATGGATCCGACGTACCGATGGTGGCCATCGGGTCTCTCTGCCTGTAGAGCGGGGTCTTCATGGTGTGCCCGTCACGCGGGCCGGCCACCCGCCACGCCCGGACGAACCGCAAC
>JAHEEH010000211.1 GCA_024640835.1 Bacteroidota bacterium | reverse complement strand
TGACCACCTCGGCGGCCTCGGCGCATCGGGCCACGGCCCCGGTCCCATTCGATGTCACCATGATCACCGTGCGGTCCCGGACGGTCTTCGGATCATATTCGCGCGGGGAATTACCCAGGTGAAATCCCTGGATGTTCACGCCGCCTCGCTCGCCGCCCAGGAGCGTGGTGGCGGAATCCATGGAGGCGGCCATTCTCGCCGCCTCGCCCGTATCGACGACCGGGACGACCGCCCGTGCTCCGTTCCGAAGCGCCGTGGCCACGGTCGTGCTGGTGCGGAGGACGTCGATGACCACGGCCGTGCGTCCGCGGACGTCATCGGGACCTACGGAGGTCCCGGTCAGGAAAACCTCGACCTGCATGGATTCGTCCTCATGGCACCTTGTGCAGTGGAGGTTTCCGGACGGTACCCTCCATGACGCGGCCCCTGGCCCGGATGCGGATCGGGCTTCCGGGGGCGGTGTGGGCCGGATCGTTCGGCACATAGCCCATGCCGATGCCCTGCCCCAGGATGGGCGACTGTGTTCCGCTGGTGACGGTGCCGACGATCGTGTCGGTCGCGTCGACGATGTCGTAGCCCGCACGCGGGATCCCGCGCTCTTCCACGACGAACGCCACCAGCTTCCGCTGCAGTCCGCTGTCCTTCGCTTTCACCAGGGCATCTCGACCCACGAAGTCTCCCTTGTCCAGCTTGGTGAGCCACCCGAGACCGGCTTCGAGCGGGTTGGTGGAGGTCGTGATGTCGTTGCCGTAGAGGCAGTACCCGGCCTCCAGGCGCAGGGTGTCCCGCGCGCCGAGCCCGGCGGGTACGAGCCCCACGTCCGCCCCGGCCTCCATCACCGCCCTCCAGACGTGCACGGCCCTGTCCCGCTCGCAGTAGATCTCGAGTCCCGGTTCTCCCGTGTACCCGGTGTGGGAGAGGATGGCCCGCTCGCACCCGAGAAAGGACCCGGGAGCGGGCACCTCGAAGTGGTAGAACGGCAGGCTCTCCAGGCTGCGCCCCGCGACGCGCCCCACGATCTCGAAGGCCAGGGGCCCCTGCACGGCCACGAGCGCCGTGTCATCCGACACGTCTCGAAGGTGTGCCCCCATGGGGTTCTGGGCTCGCATCCAGGCCGTGTCGCCCTCGATGTTCGCCGCATTGATGACGAGCATGAAATCGGTCGGTCCGATCCGGTACACGAGCAGGTCGTCGACGATACCAACATCGGGACGGCACATGACCGTGTACATGGCCCGTCCGTCCGTGAGCTTCGTGACGTCGTTCGAAACCAGCCGCTGCACGAAATCCTCGGCCCGGGGGCCGGTCGCCAGCACCTCGCCCATGTGGCTCACGTCGAAGGCCCCGGCAGCCTTCCGGACGGCCAGGTGCTCCTCCATGATGCCGGCATAGGAGACGGGCATGTCGAACCCCGCGAAGGGCACCATGCGGGCTCCGAGGCGGACGTGTTCCGCGTGCAGCGGCGTGTGCTTGACCGCGATGTCTGACATGGTTCTGCGCGGGTGATACGGTGACGCATGATAGCGTCCGTACCGCTCATACGGAGTGAATTTGCGCTACAGACGGTAGGCCTGGAAGCCCGCCTCGGCGAGAACGGCCACGGCGCGTTCCGCATCCAGGTCATGGTCGACCCCGAGGCGGAAGGTGCCCCCGGTGCCCTCCCGGATCTTCAGGAGCTCGATGTCTTTGATGTTGACCCCGCCATCGGCCAGCGCCCCCGTAATGCGGTGCAGGGCGCCGGGTTCGTCCGGCGTGTAGACGAACACGTCCGAGAGCGGTCGCAGGAAGCCCTTCGACCGGGCGGGAACGGTGGCACGGGTGTCCGCCGCCTCGGAAAAGGCGTCCCCGAGCGCGTCCAGTTCTCCGGCCGTCAGGCGGCTTCGAAGCCTTTCGAACCGGGATGCAAAGCCCTTCATGGCCTCGAGGATCGGGCCCTGGTTGGCCTCGAAGATGTCCCGCCACACGCCGTACGGAGAAGAGGCGATCCGGGTCATGTCCCGGAACCCACCAGCCGCCAGGTGGCGGGACACGCCGTCATCCGACAGATCGCCGAGATGATTCACGAGCGCGACGGCCAGGAGTTGGGGGAGGTGGCTCACGGCGGCCGCGGACGCGTCGTGGCGCAAGGCGGACATCGTCAGGACGACCGCGCCGGTCTGCTCCACCAGTCCGACGAGCGCGTCGATCCTCGGATCGGGCGTCGGCTGACCGTCGGGTGGACAGATCACGTAGACGGCGTTTTCGAACAGGAGGGCGTCGGCGTGCAGGATGCCCCTCTTCTCGGATCCGGTCATGGGGTGTCCTCCTGCGAACAGCACGCCGGCCGGAAGGACCGAGGCCGCGGCGGACGCCATGGGATCTCGATTTCCGGCGCGTATCGTCTCCACGCAAGTCCGAGCGAGCCTCCTATGAGACCCACGCCGAGGAGGGCAACGCGACGTACGGGGAGTGCCATGTCCATCCGGGTTGGGCGCCCGAAGATAGGGTGGAAGGTGCTGTGCCGGACACGAAGGTATTCCTCGACATTCGGGTGAAAGCCCCATACGGTGTATTTTTCACGCTCCCGTTCCGATTCCCACTGAGGACCTCCCGATGGCCAGGCAGCCGCTCCTTCCCGAAGATGCTTTCCTTTTCGAATCCCTGCTCGGAGAGGAAGAGCGCCTCATCATGGAATCTGCGCGCGAGTATGCGCAGACCCGGCTGGAGCCGCGTGCCCTCGAGGGAAACCAGGATGGGATCTTCCACGCGGAGATTCCGCGCGAAATGGGCGAACTTGGCCTTCTCGGAGCCACGATACCGTCCGAATACGGCGGTTCGGACGCCTCCTACACGGCGTACGGCCTCATCGCGCGCGAGCTGGAGCGGGTGGATTCCGGATACCGGTCGTTTGCGTCCGTGCAGTCATCCCTCGTGATGCACCCGATTAACGTGTTCGGGACCGAGGAGCAGAAGCGGAAGTACCTCCCCAGGTTGGCGTCCGGAGAACTGATCGGCTGCTTTGGTCTCACGGAACCGGATCACGGTTCGGATCCCGGCGGCATGACGACGACGGCCTTGCGATCCGACGGGGGGTGGATCGTATCGGGCGCCAAGATGTGGATCACGAACTCGCCCGTAGCGGACCTGGCCGTCGTGTGGGCCAAGGCGAAGGAGGATCCGAAGGAGGAAGGTGTCATCCGGGGCTTTCTCATGGAGCGCGGCATGAAGGGCTTCACGACGCCCACCACCCACAACAAGATGTCTCTCCGGGCGTCGCATACCGGTGAGATCGTGATGGAGGACGTGTTCGTTCCGGACGAGATGACGTTTCCCGATGTCCGCGGACTGAAGGGTCCGTTCTCGTGTCTGAACAGTGCGCGCTACGGCATCGTCTGGGGTGCTCTCGGGGCGGCGGAGAACTGCTTCGACCGGGCACGTCGCTACGTGATGGAGCGAAGGCAGTTTGGATATCCTCTCGGCGCCATGCAGCTCGTACAGACGAAGCTCGCGAACATGATGACGGATATCACGCAGATGCAGTTGCTGGCGCATCGACTGGGGCAGCTCAAGGACGAGGGGCGAGCGCTCCCTGCCATGATCTCTCTCGCGAAGCGGAACAACTGCGGCCGGGCGCTGGACATCGCGCGGGTGGCGCGGGACATGCTGGGCGGCAACGGCATCACGGGCGAGTATCGCGTGATCCATCACATGGTCAACCTGGAGAGCGTCAATACTTACGAGGGGACGTTCGACATCCACGGCCTCATCCTCGGCCGCGAGCTGACGGGAATCCAGTCGTTCACGCCGCGCGGCAACGACGTGGCCTGATGCCCCCGGATCGCAACCGCCGGATCTCTGCAGCGTAAGGTCCCACGGAAGCCGGACCGTCCGGAAACGTCACGCTTCCCCTTCGATCCACCATACAGTCCGCTCGAGCCATGCCGGAGGAAGTACTCGCCATCACGATCATCGCGATCCTGAGCGGATCCGTCATCACGATCGTCAAGTCGGTCCTCGGCTACCGGGAGCGCACGCGTTTCGGCGTGACGTCGAGGCGTGGGGCACGTGACCAGGTGTCCGAGGGGGCCAGCGTGACGACCAGCGAGCTGGAGGACATGATGCGGCGCGCCGTCTCGGATGCCACGGCCCCGCTCGCGGACCGCCTCGAGGTTCTCGAGTCCCGCGTGGCATCGGCCAGGCGCTTACCCGATGCAGGCCTGCTCGAAGATCCTCCGGAGTCGCCCGAAGCGGCACCGGTGCGCAAGACGATCGGCACCCGGACGGGGTAGCGGGTCCGCCTCAGGCGGGATCGGGCGCAACGGCCTCGTCGAACACCTCGACCCAGATCCGGTCCAGGATCTCGCTTCCGAGCGCAATTTCCGTTTCCCCGACCCGGACGACGGGCGCCGGCCGTCGCTGGAGGACCGTGACCGTGGCGCCCGCCGAGAGGCCGAATACCGTGAGTCTATTGGTTCGGCTGCCGGGCTCGAAATCGAGAAGTCGCACCCGGGCACTGCGACCGGCAGCGACATGGGACAGAGGAACGAGCCCCTCTTCGATCACGCGTCGGGAGCGGTCCCTGTCGGACCCGGAGCGGGGTGTTCGGCGGAAGACGCGATCGACCAGGCGAGCCAGCGTGCTCCGGGAGTCGTCCACGACCTGAAAGCCGCAGTTGGGGCAGCAGATCAGGTGACAGTGGTCGCCGAACGGGCACCCGGAATGGCACGTCAGCGAT
>JAHEEH010000210.1 GCA_024640835.1 Bacteroidota bacterium | reverse complement strand
TGCTCGTGATCCGCTCCAGTTCCATGGGAACGCCGGTCCGGAGCGCGGTGAGCGGCGCGGGGTCCTCGTTCAGGATGGCATAGAGCGTTGCCTGCTCGTAGTCGGCCTCGAACGGCAGCCTCCCGGCGATCATCTCGTAGAGAACCACCCCGAGGGCCCACAGGTCGGTCCGGCGATCCACTTCTTCCCCGCGCGCCTGCTCGGGGCTCATGTACGCGATGGTGCCGAGCGTCGAGCCCTGGCGAGTGAGCTTCGTCGAGGCGGTCGTCTTCGCGAGCCCGAAGTCGAGCACCTTCGCGGCGCCCTCCCCCGTCAGCATGATGTTCGGCGACTTGATGTCCCGGTGAACGATGTCCTTGGCGTGCGCCGTCCTGAGCGCCTCCGCCACCTGGGATGCGATGGAAATCGCCTCGCGGAGTCCGAGAGGCCCTTTTCGGACCTTCGCATCCAGCGATTCGCCGTCGACGTATTCCATCGCGATGAAGAGCCGCTTCTCCGCGCCGGCCTGCGGCTCTTCCCCGGTCGCGTGCAGCACCGCTTCGTCGATCTGGAAGATCGACGCGATGTTCGCGTGGTGAAGCTGAGCGGCCGCCTTCGCTTCGCGATAGAACCGGGCCCTGTCGTCCTCGACGGACAGCGCCGAGACGGGCAGGACCTTCAGGGCGACCGTCCGATCGAGCGTCGAATCCGTGGCCCGGTACACGATGCCCATGCCGCCGCGACCGAGCTCGGCGTCGATGCGGTACTGGGCCAGGTGGAGACCGATCATGCGTCGCGAACGCCCGTGGGCGCCCGTCTGGGGGTAGCCATGAAAGGTAACGTCCCGTGGGGCGCCTTCACAAGGGCTTCATCGGCGATGATCTCCTGTTGAATCCCGAGACGGGCCTCGCCTGGAGGCCGACATCCAGCACCCGGGGGAGCACCGCCGCTTGACAAGCCGACGCCACATCGCTTCATTGTTTCATCCTGTCGCGCCGATTCGAGAAACCTGGCCCGCAGGCGCCGCAGGAGCTCCACTTACCCCCGGAACTCATGAAGCACACGTACCTCTCCCTGGCGTCCGCCCTGCTCGTTCTGGCCGGATGCGCGACCCAGCCGTCGGCCGACGTCGAAGCCCTTCAGCATGAGATCGCCGAGCTTCGCGCCAAGGCCGGTCCGCCACCCGCATCGCTCGACGCCCTGTACCCGCCCCAGGCCGCCGCGCCCCTGTACCAGATCCGGATGCACGATCTCGGCGGGCCGCTCAGCGGCATGGTCGTCGACCTGATGGAAGGGGACCTCGAGAACGTCGCTCCGCAGTTCGAAGCGTTCCGGACCGCCTACGGCGAGGTCGCTGCGCTGGTCCCCGAGTGGACGCACCTGTATCCCATCGGTCCGGTCGACGAACTCGGAAGCGCCCTGGAAGAGGGCGCGCAGGACCGGATCATGGCGGCCATTCAGCGGGTCGGCGCCGTCTGCCACGACTGCCACGTGGACTACATGCCGAAGGTGCACCAGCGCTACCAGTGGCCGCAGTTCTCGGCGGTCAGGGCGACCGACCCGGTGACCCGGGACGAAGTCCCCATGGCCGGCTACATGCGGGCCATGGAAACCTCGTTCAGCGGGATGATGACGAGCCTGCAGCAGGCGCAGCCGGATCGGGCCAGGGGATACTACGACGAGTTCTTCAACCGCTTCGGCGGCCTGGCCGACCTCTGCACCAACTGCCACGACACCGAGCGGGAGTACTTCATCGACGAGTCCGTGCAGCGCCTCGTGCGGCAGATCGGCACGGAGCTCCAGGCGGACGCGCCGGACCCGGCGGCCATCGGCAGCCTCGCACAGCGCGTCGGCACGGAGGCGTGCTTCCGGTGCCACCTGGTACACGTGCCGGCGGCCTTCGCGCAGGCGGGCTGGAGCGGAGGGCACTAGACGGCCGCCCGTCGGTCGGCAAACGGGGGACCGGGCATCGCTGTGAGCGCCGCGATTGTCGGGCGTGCAGGCGGTACTTTCGGATGCGCCGGGCCTCCATGGCCCCTCCCGGAGGCATCCACGAAAGCCAGTAGCCCATGGCACGCACGATTCCGGGACTGCGAGCGATTGGCCTTCTCGCTCTCATCCTGCTCTCCGGCTGTGCAGAAACCGCGCGCCCGGAGCTCGATGCCGGGACGCGGCTGTTCCGCGAGAACCGGATCGAAGAGGCGCTGCCGCACTTCGAGGCGGCAGCGGCCCTGGACGGTGCGGATTCCGAGGCCCTGGCCTGGCTGGCCGAGACCCGGCGGCGACTGGGAGACCGCGCCTTCGCTCGGGAAACGAGCGGCAGGGCTCTCGAGATCGACCCCCGGAGCGCCTTCGCGCATGTCGTGGCGGCGGAGACCCTCTTTCCGTACGGCGAGAGGGGCGCCCGGTACGACACGGTGTGGTACCATGTCGAGCAGGCGCTTGCGTCCGACTCGACGGATGGGAACGCCTGGCTGCTGATGTGGGCCCGCGAGATCTTCCGGGGAGACGTCGAGGGCTGGGCGGACGGACGGCGGCAGGACGGTATCGCTCGCCCCATCGCATTCGCCGTCACGGTCGAGGAGTCCTTCTACGCGGATTATGCCGATCGACTGGTCGATGCCGGGGCTTTCCGCCTGCTTCGAGCGGAACGACCCTCATCCCCGGCGGACACGGCGGCCATCCGGGCCGGCCTAGAGAGCATCCGGCCCGGCGCGTTCCGGGGACCGTGGGTGAGCGAGGCGGATCGCAGCCCCGTCCGGCGGGTCTACACGAAGCAGTTGGCGACGAACGTGACGCGGTCCGCCGTCACGCTGGCGCAGCGTCTGGCCGCGGACGGGCGTGATGCCGAAGCGCTGGAGCTTCTCGACTGGGCCGACGCCTACGAGCGGGAGACCGAGCTGGGGCCGGCGCTGTCCACCGAGATCGCGGAGGAGCGTGCCCGCCTGCAGGGGCGCGGCAGCCGGCCCGGCGGGTGATGTCCCCGCCGGTGGCCGGCGCCTTTCCTCCCCTCGAGCACCTGCACCCGGTCCCACCGCCGGATGACTCCGACAGGGAGCCGGACACCGGTCGTCCGAGCGGCCGAAATCGTTCGTGTGATCGCTAAAAAGACACGCTCGCGCGGTCGATATCGGGGTAGGGTGGACCACGGAGCGGCCGGGGAGGCACGGTTCTTGGGTCACCCATGGACCTGTCGCGAATCGTCATGGCGGCATCATTCGAAGCCATTCCGGCGACAGGACCGTCTCAATCTGACTCTCCCGATACCATGCCGAGACTCGTTACCGCCCTCCAGACCGTGGCCCTGCTGGCCGTCTTCCTGTTCCCTTTCCGGGTCGGCGCCCAGGTGATCGGCGGTGAGGTGAACCCTTCCGATTTCGGTATCAACACGGCGAGGGAAGCGACCCAGAAGCGATTCCGGTACGCCCGGGTCAACCCGCGTGCACTCGAGAATTCGAGGGTGGCGCTCGGTCTCTTCGGTGACGTGAGCGTCAACGCTTCGGGCGGATGGTCCGAGAACCAGGCCGGCAACGAGATCTGGACCGGAGTGGTCGACGACGACCCGTACAGCACGGTGCTCTTCGCGCGCACGCCGTCCGGTCTGCTTTTCGGGAAGGTGGAGACCGCGACGGGGACGTACCTGCTGAAGCCCAAGGCCGGACCGGTGCACGCGATCGTGGAACTCGATCGGAGCGCGGCGCCGAACGAGGCCGATGGTGACGACTCGGTCCCATTCACCTCGGCGGGAGACACGGCCGGCAAGATGGCGGCCGAGAGTGTCTGCTCCGTCACGACGACGTGTCCCAACCAGACCATCGACGTGATGGTGGTTTATACGGCGGATGCTAGAGCTGCTCTCGGTGGTACCCACGAAGCCGCAGCCGCAGCCGTCGCGGCCGCTGTCGCCGAGTTCAACGCGGCGAACCTCAATTCGGGGGTGTCCCACACGGTCCGGTTGGTCCACACCGCGGAAGTGGACTATGTGGACTCCGGAGATGCCAATACGGATCTGAGCCGGCTCCAGGGCACCGGGGACGGCTTCATGGACGAGGTCCACGCCTGGCGGAATATCTACGGTGCCGACCTGGTGTCGCTCATCACCGATATCGGGGGTTGCGGCATCGGCTACGTGAACACCAATCCGACCGGATACAACGACTCCGCTGCGTTCAGCGTCGTTCGTGACGACTGCCTGACCGGCAACAAGACCCTGGCCCACGAAATGGGGCACAACCTGGGACTCAACCACGACTGGTTCGTGAACTCGAGCTCGTCGCCCTGTGAGTTGAGCCACGGCTACGTGAACCAGGCGGCTTTCGGCAGCACGGACACGTCCAAGCGGTGGCGTACGATCATGGCCTACAACGAGCAGTGTGCGGGCGGCGGCTTCAACTGCACGCGCCTCACCTCCTGGTCGAGCCCCGACAATCTGTACACCGGCGACCCGATGGGAGTGCCCATGGGCAGCCCCTCGCCGTCGGACGCGGCATTCGCCCTGAACAGGGCAGCCTGCCAGGTGGCCTCGTTCAGAGAGGCGGTCGTGCCTCCCCCCTCCGGCGCGGTCACCCAGGTGTTCCGTGAAGGTCAGGACGGGTATGCCGGAGCGCAGGACACCAAGCTTCTGGCTACCTCCGCGACTACGAATTTCGGTGCCGACACGGTGCTCGAAGTAGATGGCAATTCTGACAAGTCGATCCTCCTGCGCTGGGATGTCGCGGACATTCCGGCCGGCGTAACCGT
>JAHEEH010000209.1 GCA_024640835.1 Bacteroidota bacterium | reverse complement strand
TCCCGCGGACGGGGCGGCCCCCGCTGCATGACGCTTCCCCTGGCCCGCGCACCCCTCTCATGACCGGCGGACTGGATACACTTGCCACACCGCACCGTCGCTGGATGAAGTCCGCGCTCCGGGAGGCGGAGATCGCCCTCGAGGAAGGGGAGGTCCCCGTGGGCGCCGTCGTCGTCCGTGGAGACCAGATCGTCGGGCGCGGGCACAACATGGTGGAGCGGCTGCAGGACCCGACCGCCCACGCCGAACTGATAGCCATCACCGCGGCCGCCGCGACGGTCGGTTCCAAGCACCTCGACGGGTGCACGCTGTACGTCACCCTGGAGCCCTGCCCCATGTGCGCCGGGGCCATCGTCTGGTCGCGCCTGGAGCGCCTGGTATTCGGGGCGTTCGATCCCAAGGCGGGCGCAGCGTCCACGCTCTACAACATCCCGCAGGATGACCGCCTCAACCACCGCGTGGAGACCATCTCGGGGGTGGAAGCGGAGCCGGCCGAGGCGCTGCTCCGGGAGTTCTTCCGCAGGCTGCGCGCGGAGTCGGCCCCGAACGGAGTCCGAAGCGCATGACGGGTTCGCTTCCTGATGTCGTCGTCGTGGGCGCCGGACCGGTCGGTCTCGCGTGCGCCATTGAGTGCGGCCGGTCCGGCCTCCGGACCCGCGGCATCGACAAGGGCGCCCTCGTCAACTCGCTCGTCGGATACCCGACGGGCATGGAATTCTTCTCCACCCCCGATCTCCTGGAAATCGGAGGCCACCCCTTCCCCACCCGGCACTACAAGCCGCTTCGGGAGGAGGCGCTCGATTACTATCGCAAGGTGGCCACGGCCGAGCACCTCGACCTGTCCCTCTACGAGCGGGTCGAGCGCCTGGAGGGTTCGGAGGGGGCGTTCGACGTCGTCACGGACCGCGGGAGGCACCGCACGGGACGGGTGATCGTCGCGACCGGGTTTTTCGACCATCCGATGGCGCTCGGCGTGCCCGGAGAGGACCTCCCCAAGGTCAGCCACTATTTCAAGGAGGCGTTTCCGTATACCGGACAGGACGTCGTCATCGTGGGGGCCAAGAACTCGGCCGCCAAGGCCGCGCTCCAGTGTTACCGGCACGGTGCCCGGGTGACGATGCTCGTCCGGAGTCCGGCTCTCTCGGAGAAGATCAAGTACTGGATCCGGCCCGATCTGGAGAACCGGATTGCCGAGGGTTCCATTTCTGCCGTATTCGGCGCAACCGTGACCTCGATTGCCGACGACACCGTCACATTCCGCACGGTGGACGGCGAGCGGACAATTCCCAACGACTGGGTCCTGGCGATGACGGGCTACCGTCCCGACTACGGCTTCCTGTCCGCGATGGGGATCGGAGTGGGCGACGACGACGCCCGAACACCAGTCCACGATCCGGCGTCGTTCGAAAGTGATCGGGCCGGCGTGTTTCTCGCCGGCACCGTCTGCGGTGGCCTGGCCACGAGCCGCTGGTTCATAGAGAACGGCCGGCACCACGCGAAGATGATTGCGGCGGGGATAGCGGCCAGGGTCCGGGGCTAGACGAGCCGGACACATTCCACCCGGAACTGGTCCCGGGTCCGCGCCGCAGCCCACGAGCGCTTAAGCCCGTCACGAAGAGGTCCCTGCAACAAGAGAACGGGGTGGGCCTCGACGAGGCCCACCCCGTTACGCTCCGACCGAAGTCGGAGACCATCAACGCATACGGATCCTACAGCGTCACTCCGACGGTCCACATGTGGACGTTGTCGAAGAATTCCGTGGAACGGTAGGCATAATCGATCGTCAGCCCGTTCTGTCCAAGCGGAAGAACCACACCGGCGCCGAGGTTCGTTCCCTTCCAGAACGTCTGGTCCATGTCGGACACGAACTCGTACCCGCCACGCAGGAACACGACGTCCCGGAACCCGAGTTCGAGGGCGCCAGCGTACTGGTCCTGCGAGAACGAGTTCGAGCGGAAGTTGCCCAGTGCCGTCATGGAGATCGACTCACCGACCTGGCGAGTGTAGGCCACGCCGAAGTTCAGCAGCGAAGGAAGCTCGTACCGGGCTCCCTCGATCTGCACGGCCTGCGGCTGCGCATCCGGGATCTGCTCGCTCAGCTGGACAAAGCGAACCAGGCCCGTACCCGAGTAGTTGCGATCCGGGCCGAAGTTCTTCAGGCTGACGCCGAACCGAAGTCCGGATTCGCCGACCGCGTACGACATGCCCGCGTCGAACGCGACGCCCGAAGCGCTTACGTCGTCGATCGTCTCACTGACCATCTTGACGTTCACACCGGCCGAGATCCGGTCCGTGAACTCTCTTGCCACGGCGACACCGACGGTGGTGTAGCTCGCCGTCCAGGTGACCTCGCTGATGTCCGGCTCGAGCTCGGTCTGCAGCGGGATATCACCGAAATCCCAGGAGCTCAGTGTGAATGCGACGTTCGTGGAGCCGAACCGCTGGGCGACTCCGAAATAGTTGACACCGATGTCCGCCACGTACTCCATGCGGGAGAAGAGGGCGTTCGTGCCACCGTTCAGGGTCAGGCCGGCGGGGTTGGCATCCAATGCTTCCAAACCGCTGAGCCCCGCGACACCACTCGTCAGGGTGGTTCCGAGGCTGGTTGCCCGCGCCGTCAGGGGTACCAGCAGGTGCTCCGAGCCGGCGGTGCCACGGCGCCTCTGACCGCCCTCCTGGGCCAACGCCTCAACGGACGTCAGCATAAGGAGAGCGAAGAGGGCCAGGCAGAGTGTGGAGTTTCTCCAGTTCATATTCGATGACCTCATTTTTCTAGTCTCGATGCTTGCTCTCTCGGTTGCTGCACGGGGCCCGGGGGCCCCGTGCAGCGCATCCGAGTCCTAGAACAGGTCGAGCTGTACGCGCTTCTTGATCACGCCGAACTTGATGACCTTCTCGCCGATTCCCGGGGCCTCGACGTGGATGAGGTACATACCCGATGCGATCGGGAGCATCTCGTCGGTCTCCAGGTCCCACTCAACGGTCGTGGCCGCGCTGTTCTTGACGAACGTCTTGATCAGCGTGCCAGCCAGCGTGAACACCCGGATCGTCGCCTCCTGCGGCAGGTTCGTGAACCGGACCTTATCCGCCGTGAGGTCGACCTCGTAGGCCGAGACGCCCTTGTACGGGTTCGGCACGATACCGATCAGGTCCAGGGCCGCCTGCTTGGCCTCCTTGTCCGCTCCTTCGAGCGCACCCGTGGCCGGGGCGAATGCCGCCGTGCTGATCGAGAAGACGTCACCGGCCGCGAGCGGCTTGGAGGTCACCATGCGGAAGATGGTCCCTGCCTCCGGCATCTCCGACGTGAACGTCGGACGAGGATCGCAGGTACCGGTCGAACCGCCATTCCAGTTCACGAGCACCAGGCGCGCCATCACCTCGTTGCCATGATCCCCCGAATTCGCATGGTCGGAAAGCATCGCGTCTCTCCATGCGGTGTAGCCACCCTCACCCGGTGAGGTCGAGTTCGGAAGGAACGTGTAGATCCAGTCGGTGACCGGGTCGTTGTCGCCGCCCGAAACCTCGTGGTCGTAGCACTGCAGGTTCCAGCCGTCTGCGTCCCAGTCGATGCCGGCCGGAACCAGCCGGAAGTCGTCCGACGTGTCGTCCGGCGTGCCCGCTCCGATGTTCCAGATCTCGAAGGGCACGATCACCGGTGAGTCACCGGCCGAGGTCACGTAGCCGAATCGATCGTAGGCATAGCACGCATCCGAGGGGAAGGTGCCGTACGGATCGCTTGCAGCCTGTGAGGCGTCCCACGCCGCGCGGCAGCGCTCGGTGAAGCGGATCTCCCAGTCGTAGGGAACCACGCGGCCCCAGCCGTTCCGGATCGAGCGGCGGACGAAGTCGTCGTACTTGTCGCCGTTGCCCTCACCGGTCGAGATGCCCCAGAGGCCGCCACCGACCTGCTGGCGCGCAGCCGGACGATCGTGGCCGTCATAGAACGGGTAGCCGTTCGAGTTGAACGCGAAGGTCCCGATTTCCGGCGGGTTCAGAGCACCTCCGGCATTCGCGACGACCGTCATCTCCTTGATGGAAGGAGGCGCGGTGTTCACGCTGAACGAGACGCCGTCGACCACCAGGAGATCGTTTCCGAACGGCACGTTCGTTCCCGTACGCGCGATGAAGTTCGCACCGTTGATGATCGACGCGCCCGTCGTGGCATTGCCGATGTCGTAGGTGAGTTCCTCGTCGCCTTCCGGATCGTAGACGCTGACGCTGTAGGAGGCGCCCGTGACGCCGGCCGGGTTCACGACCCGCGCCAGAACGCCGCCGGAGTCGCCCGAACCCGTCGTGCGGACCGACGGCACGATCGAGCCGGCCTCCACGCCCTCCGCGAGCACCGTACCACCGTTCCGGTTCGAGATTGGCCCCGGAACGACCGTCACCTTCTCGATCGGACCGCCGTACACCTTGGGCGCCGAATTGCCGTTGTAGGCATAGGCCTGGACGCCGAAGTAGTACTCCTGGAAGTTGACCAGATTCTCGATCGTGTAGAAGTTCTTCGTGCCCGCATCCCCACCGTTCGCGGTGACGCCGGTCACGACGGCACCGGTCTGGAGGTCGATCGCGTCGTCGGTCACGACCGTGACCTGGTTCGCCACGTCCAGCGTCGCGATCACCGTGCCCTCCTGGTCGAACGGAGAGTTGTACTGGATGACACGGTATCCCTCGAACGTGTAGGTGACATCACCGTCGGGCGGGTTCTGGTCCACCAGGA
>JAHEEH010000208.1 GCA_024640835.1 Bacteroidota bacterium | reverse complement strand
GTGGGCGCTCATTCCGTGTCGCTCGCAGATCGCACGCAACTCCGAGCGGATGTCCTCGCCGAAATCCGGGGCCAGGACGAACACCCCTTCGTCCAGCCCGCGGGGCAGGACGGTGTTGAACGTATCGACGATACGCTCCACCATGCTCTTTCCCCTGACCGGGAGGAGCGGCTTGGGCGTGACGTGCGAATGCGGCCTGACTCGGGTGCCGCGGCCGGCCATCGGGATGATGAGCTTCATGGGTCGGATTCAAATGGTCGTCGGCGCAAGATAGACAGGAGCACCCGGCGTTGGGAGCAACTTTGCATCAAGCCCGCGCCTCGCGAGCGACGGTGTCGATCATTTCGTATCGTCCCCGTCCAACCGCCCTGGAGACCATGGATCCGATCGAACGCTCTGAATTCCTCCGCGCCATGAGTCCGTCGGACATCGACGCCTGGCACGAGACGCGCATCCGCGACATGTGGCGGGTCTTCCGGATCATGGGCGAGTTCGTGGAGGGTTTCGAGACCCTCTCCCGTGTCGGACCGTGCGTATCGGTCTTCGGCTCGGCCCGGACCGAGGAGGGCAGCGAGGAATACGAGCTGGGGCGGCGCCTGGGTGCGAGGCTGGTCGAGCGCGGCTTCGGAGTGATCACGGGAGGAGGCCCCGGGATCATGGAGGCGGCCAACCGCGGCGCACACGAGGCCGGTGGCGTCTCGGTCGGGCTCAACATCAACATCCCCCACGAGCAGACCGCGAATCCCTACATCGACCGGGAGGCCCTCGTCAGCTTCGACTTCTTCTTCGTCCGGAAGGTGATGTTCGTCAAGTACGCCCAGGGCTTCATCGTGCTGCCCGGCGGATTCGGCACGATGGACGAGCTGTTCGAGGCGCTCACGCTCATCCAGACGCAGAAAGCCACGCGATTCCCCGTGGTGCTCATGGGAACCTCGTTCTGGAAGGGACTGGTGGCCTGGATCCGGGAAACACTGCTCGCAAGGGGCAAGATCTCCGAGGGCGACCTGGACCTGTTCACGGTCACCGACGACCCCGACGAGGCGGTCGACGTGGTGGAGCGCTTCTATCTCGAACGGTCGATGACGCCGAACTTCTGAGACGGGGACGAGAAGAGTGGACCCGTAAAGGCAGTGGCCATACGGTTTTACCCCCACGCGCCGGAAACCTGGAGCCATTCAGCAGGGTTCTTGCTTTTCGTGGTGGGCACACCCAGGCTTCCGGTCAGGCTCCATAGACGGAGTCCGATCCCGAGAACTCCGACCCGCCCGCCCCGTATTCCGCATTCGACCGTCCCCACTCCCACACTGCACGAGACATGACCGGCTCACGTACTCACAGGATGTCTTCCGTCCTTGGCGCTTTCGCGCTCGCCCTGTTCCTGACCTTGCCGGCCTTCGGTCAGGAGTACAAGGAGGCCTACAACGCTGCCCTTGCGGCCGCCAAGGCCAACAACCTGACGGAGGCCCTTCAGAAGTTCACGCTGGCGGCCAATGGCGCCAAGGCGGCCGGTGATTCCGATGTCGAGCGCCGCTCGAGCCGGGTGATCGCCCAGATCGAGTACAAACTCGGACTCAACGCGACACGCGAGGAGAACTTCGCGAATGCGATGACGCACTTCGACAACGGCATCTCCCGCTATCCGTCGTATTCCAAGAACTACCTGGGGCGCGGCCTGGCGCTGAAGAAGCTGGATCGCATCGACGATGCCATCGCGGCCTTCCAGCAGGCGATCGAGGCGGGCACGGCCGAGAATGACCACCAGACGGCCCGGGCCGCCGAGTCGGCCATCCGGGACCATTTCATCTACATGGCCTCGAGCCTGCTCAGCCGGAATGGAGGAAAGCCGACGCAGGCCGACGCCGACGCCGCCCTGGGTCATCTGTCGAGCCTCTCGGGACTGGTCGAGATCGACGCCGATGCCCTCTACTACACGGCGGAGGCGTTCAAGACGAAGGGGGACTTCGCGCAAGCCGTTTCCGCGGCCGACCAGGCGCTCGAGCTGCACCGAGGCAGCCGGACCGACAAGGCGAAGATCTTCTTCGTCAAGGGCGAATCCCTCGTCGGACTGGGGGACTCCGACGGCGCTCGCGAGGCCTTCCAGAATGCCGCCGTCGGCACGTACCGTGCGTCTGCGGAGCATTACCTGGAGACGCTCGGCTCCCGATGATCGGACACCGATTTCATCGAAAAGCCCGTGGCTCACCCTGAGTCGCGGGCTTTTCGCTTTTGTATCCTCCGCCATGCCCGTACACGCCATTTCGATAGACTTCTGGAACACCCTGGTCTCCGCATCGAAGGGGAGCCAGGAGAGAGCGTCCAGGAGGCTGCACCGTCTCTCCTCGGCGTGCGACGAGACCCGGAGCCCCCGGTCTCCGGAGCGGATCGAGTCGGCCTATCGCGTGGCCCAGCAACGATTCAACGGGGCGTGGCTCGGAGAGCGGAGGACGCCTCCGACCGACCATTTCGTGCGGTGGATCTGGGAGTCGCTCGAGGTGAGCGTGGCGGACGGGGAGCACGACCGGACCGTGGAGTGCTTCCGCAACGTGCTTCTCGACCATCCGCCGGAATTGGCGCCGGGCGCTTCGGATACCCTGACGGCCCTCGGGGAACGGTACCCTCTGGTCATCATCTCCGACACCATGCTGTCCCCCGGAACGACGATTCGCCGCCTTCTCGATCGATGGGACCTGCTGGGCCTCTTCACCGACTTCGTCTTCTCCGACGAAACCGGATTCGCCAAACCCGATCCCCGCGCCTTCCAGGCCGCGGCCGAGGCGGCGGGAACCACCACGCGGCACCTGATGCACATCGGCGATCTTCGCCCCACGGACGTAGCGGGTGCCAGGGCGACCGGAGCGCGGGCCGTGCTGTACACGGGATTCCACCATGACGATTCGGATGGTCCCGAGCCTGACCTGGAACTCGGTTCCTGGCCAGATCTTCCTTCACTCCTCTGACCCCCATGTCCGAAGCCTATATCCATGAGACTGCCCGCCTGGGCGATGGCACACGCGTCGGGCGGTTCGCCGTCATCGGCGCACGCGTTTCGATCGGCAAGGCCTGCGAGATCGGCCACCACGTAGTGATCCATGACGGAACCACGGTCGGCGACGGCGTGCGTATCGACGACCATGCCGTGATAGGCAAGCAGCCCATGCGTGCCCCGAACTCGGCCGTCACGACCGGCTCGGAGCAACCCCCGGCCCGCATCGGGAATGCCTGCCTCCTCGGGGCCGGCGTCGTCCTCTACGCCGGTTGCGTCCTGGGCACGAAGGTCCTCGTCGCGGACCTCGCCACCATCCGTGAACACGTCACCATCGGTGATTTCACCATCGTGGGACGAGGGGTGGCCGTGGAGAACAAGTGCACGATCGGACGCTACTGCAAGCTCGAGACCAACAGTTACGTGACCGCGTACTCCGACATCGAGGACCGTGTCTTCG
The DNA here is from genome assembly GCA_024640835.1 of Bacteroidota bacterium. Lineage (GTDB taxonomy): Bacteria > Bacteroidota > Rhodothermia > Rhodothermales > UBA10348 > JAHEEH01. Next base: position 1,282 of record JAHEEH010000208.1, on the reverse strand, counting down.
TGGCCCCCGGGGTTCTCACGTCGAACGACAACTACATCGGGCGCACGGAGGAACGTTTCCATCACTTCAAGGGAGTGACCGTGCGGCGCGGCGGACGCCTGGGAGTGGGCAGCGTCATTCTTCCAGGCCGCGAGGTCGGTCCCGACGCGGTGGTCGGGGCAGGCGCCGTGTTGACGACCGATGCCGAGGCGGAGACCGTGTACACCGGGATCCCCGCACGAGCACGCCGTCCCGTGGCAGAGGAACAGAAACTCGAGAACCAGGGCTGGATCGACTGATACTCTTCAACATGGAGCACACATGAACCTCCAGATGGTGGATCTCCGCGGACAATACCTCCGCATCAAGGACGAGGTCGATGCCGCCATGCAGGCCGTGGTCGACACCACGGCGTTCATTCGCGGACCCGCGGTCACCGAGTTCGAGCAGGCCCTTGCGATGTACCTGGGGGCGCGCGCAGTGCACGGAGTGACCAACGGCACCGATGCGCTGCAGGTGGCCCTCATGGCGGTAGGCGTGGGACCCGGCGACGAGGTCATCACCCCGAGCTTCACGTTCGTGGCCACCGCGGAGGCCGCCGCCCTGCTCGGCGCCGTCCCCGTGTTCGCCGACATCGATCCGACGACCTTCAACATCGATCCGGCCGCCGTCGAGGCCCTCGTCACGCCGCGCACGCGGGCCATCGTCCCCGTGCACCTGTTCGGCCAGCCGGCCGCCATGGATGCCCTTCTCGAGATCGGAGCCCGGCACGGCATCCCCGTGATCGAGGACAACGCGCAGGGCATCGGTTCCACGTATCGGGGCCGCAAGACCGGAACGCTGGGCCAGGTCGGCACCCTCTCCTTCTTTCCGTCCAAGAACCTGGGCTGCTATGGAGACGGCGGGGCGGTCATCACCATGGAGACCGGGCTGTACGAGCGCATGAAGCTCATCGCCAACCACGGGTCCACGCGCAAGTACCGCAACGAGGCCGTCGGGGTGAACTCGCGGCTCGACAGCCTCCAGGCGGCCGTGCTGGGAGCGAAACTGCCTCACCTGGACGACTACATCCATGCGCGACGTGAAGCCGCCGACCGGTACGACGCGGCCCTCGGCGACCTTCCCGGCATCCAGGTACCCTTCCGCGATCCGGACGGACTGCATGTCTTCCACCAGTACACGATCCGCGTCACGTCGGGAGAGGGAAGGGACGGTGGAGCCGCCCGGGACGCCCTGGCTGCCCGCCTGAAAGAGGCCCGGATCCCCCACGCGGTATACTACCCGGTCCCTCTGCATCGTCTGC
>JAHEEH010000207.1:4039-4727 GCA_024640835.1 Bacteroidota bacterium | reverse complement strand
TCCGGACGATGGACGCGCCGCGCGCGACCGCGACGGCCGTTGCGGCGAGCGACCCGTACAGCCGGCCCTCGACCGGCCGCGGCGTCTCCCGGGATCCCAGGAGCATGCCGATGGTGCTCTTTCTCGACACGGCCACCAGCACGGGACGACCCAGCGCGAGGACCCGGTCCGTGCGCGCGATGAGCTGCAGGTTCTGTTCCGGGGACTTCCCGAACCCGAACCCCGGATCGAGCACCACCGAGCGCACGCCGGCCGCGAGCGCCCGGTCCCTCGCCAGGGCCAGGAACTCGACCACGCGGTCCACGGCGTCCTCTCCCATGGCCTCCTGCTCCAGGGCCCCGTACGCGCCCACGGAATGCATGAGGATGAGGGGTGCGCCCGCGTTCGCCGCGACGTGGGCGATCTCCGGATCATGGCGGAGCCCCGTGATGTCGTTCACGACGCGGGCACCGGCGTTCAGCGCCGCGCCGGCCACGGAGGCGTGGACCGTATCGACGGAGAGCACCGCCTCGGGATGCCGGCGCACGATGGCCTCGATGACCGGGACCACCCGGCGGGCCTCCTCGTCGGCCGGCACGACCGACGCCCCGGCCCCGTAGGTGCGCCCGGCGGGTCGGGAAGAGGCCCCGCCCACGTCGACGAGATCGGCTCCCTCCAGGAGCATGTCGGACGCGCGCCGGACGGCCGC
>JAHEEH010000207.1:0-4029 GCA_024640835.1 Bacteroidota bacterium | reverse complement strand
AGGGCCAGGAACTCGACCACGCGGTCCACGGCGTCCTCTCCCATGGCCTCCTGATCGTGACGCCCGATTCGTTCTCGTCCGGGTCCAGGTACCGTCCGCCGTCCGAGAACGAATCGGGCGTCACGTTCAGGATACCCATGACGAGCGCCCGCCCCGGCCGGGCGTCGAGAAGGCGCCCCCGGCAGTCGAGAACGAAGGGATCGGTTCGGGCAGGTGCCGCCATGCGCGTCGCGAACGGGTTCCAAGCCAGGGCGTAGACCGTCAGGCGAGCCGCGGGTTTCTCGTTTCTTCGTCGGAACGCCCCGACCCCACCGAGAACTGGCGGTTTTTGCCCGTTGTTTCCGTTGCAGCCTGCCCCCGGTACCCCTCGATGTCCACGGCCACGGTAATGCGAGCCCTGCCCGCGATCCGGTCCCTCGATCGGGCGATCGCGGACCCCGGACCCGCACAGGAACGCCTGCTGCGTGACCTGCTGGCCAGGGCGAGGGACACGGAATGGGGTCTGCGCTACGGATTCGGGGACATCGCGCGCGCGGCCGACGTCGTCGCGGCCTACCGCGATCGCGTTCCGCTCTGTGGCTACGAGGCCTACCGGGAGGACGTCCGCCGCGTCCGCGAGGGGGCAAGGGACGTGTTCTGGCCCGGGCGCATCCGCTATTTCGCCGTTTCGAGCGGTACGGCCTCGGCGGGCAAGACGATTCCGATCTCGGACGACATGATCGCCCGTCTGCGGGAATTCAGCCTGGGCATGGCGCTCCGGTACGCCGCGTCGACCGGATCGTACCGCTGGCTGGGGGGGCGCCTGCTGTCGGTTCCCGGGCGGATCGAGACCGATATCGGTGGGCCGGGGACCTGGGTGGGCGAGGCGAGCGGCTTCATGTACCTGGGCGCCCCCTGGGTCATCCGCCGGTTCAAGCAGGCGGTGGGCCGCGACGTGCTCTTCGCCGACGGCTGGGATCGCAAGCTCCGGATGATCGCGGACCGGACGTGCACCATGGACATCCGGGCGATCGCGATGGTGCCCTCGTGGGCTGTCGTGCTGTTCCCGCTGGTCATGGAGCGGTTCAATGCCCTCACCGGCGGAACCGCCTCGTGCGTGCGCGACGTGTGGCCGAACCTCTCGGTGTTCTTCTCGGGCGCCGTCGCACTGTCTTCGTACGAGGACCTCATGCGCCGGCAGATCGGAGGGGCCGCGCCGATGCATTTCGTGGAGGGCTACGGGGCGTCCGAAGGACCGTTCTCGTTCCAGAGCCACCCCGACGAAACCGACATGCTGCTGCACCTGGCGAGCGGCGTGTATTACGAGTTCGTCCGGATGGACGACGATTCAGGGACGCCGCAGCGTTACACGCTCGCCGAGGTCGAACCCGGCGTCCGCTACCGCATCCACGTGACCACGTGCTCCGGGCTCTGGGCCTACGGCGTGGGCGACGTGATCCGCTTCACGGGCACGAATCCCTATCGGATCGTGGTCGCGGGGCGGACCAGCGAGATGCTGGACCGCTACGGGGAGGCCGTCTTCGGCGAGGAGGCGCGCGCGGCGATCGAAGGGGCCTGTGCCGCCACCGGAAGCCACCTGCACGACTGGCACATGACGTCCGTCGCGCCCACCGGGACCCGGATGCCGCACCACCGGTGGCTGGTGGAATTCGACGGCGATCCGCCGGACACGGATCGGCTGGCCTCCGTGATCGACGAAACCCTGCAGAAGGTCAACCGCCATTACGTGATCCGACGGGAATGCGGAGCCTTCGGCATGCCCGAAATCGTCCCGGTGCCCCCGGGTACGTTCTTCCGCTGGCTTCGCGAAACCCGAAGGCATGTCGGGGCGCAGACCAAGGTGCCCCGCATGAGCGAAGACTCCGACATGGCCGACGCCATACTTCATTTTGCAGAAACAATCACCGAACTCTCATCATAAGCGGACAGGAAACACGCGGTTCGCGGGGAACATGCGACCCCGTGCGCGAGTGAACGGCGACCCGCCGGGAATCAGTTGAGCGACCCCAGATTCCATCGTCCCATCGTGTAGCGGCGTTCGGCCCAGCAACAAGGAAAGAGGTTTATGTACGTCCCCCGCCAGCAACGGATGCTCGACCAGTATCTCCAGGAGATCGGTCAGATTCCCCTGCTGACCCCACAGGAGGAGGTCGACCTGGCGCGCCGCATCAAGGCGGGCGACCAGGACGCGCTGCATCGGTTGACCAGGGCGAACCTCCGGTTCGTGGTGTCGGTCGCCAAGAAGTACCAGGGACAGGGCCTCACGCTTGCCGACCTCATCAACGAGGGCAACTACGGCCTGATCAAGGCCGCCCAGCGCTTCGATGAGACGCGCGGCTTCAAGTTCATCTCGTACGCGGTCTGGTGGATCCGACAGGCCATCCTGCAGGCGCTGGCCGAGCAGAGCCGCGTGGTCCGTCTCCCGCTGAACCGGATCGGCACGATTTCCAAGATCCGGAAGACCAGCGCCCGCCTGGCCCAGGTGCACGAGCGTCAGCCGAACATCGAGGAACTGGCCCAGGAGCTCGAGGTGGATGTCGAGAAGGTGCGCGAGGCCATGCAGCACACCGGCCGTCACCTCTCGATGGACGCGCCGTTCAACGAGGACGACGACAACAGCCTGCTGGACGTTCTGCCGAACGACGAGGACCTGTCGCCCGACGACACCCTCATGGACGAGTCGCTCAAGATCGACATCGAGCGAGCCCTGGCCCTTCTCCACCCACGCGAGGCCGAGATCACCCGCCTGTACTTCGGCATCGGCCGCGAGCATCCCCTCACGCTCGAGGAGATCGGGCAGCGCTTCGGCCTGACCCGTGAGCGTGTGCGGCAGATCAAGGAGAAGGCGCTGAGGAAGTTGCGGCAGAAGCATCGCAGGGAAGAGCTGCAGATGCACATCGGGTAGTCCTGCACGGGCTCCGAGGGGGCGGCGTGTGTCCGGATTCTTGCTCTCGCGCGACGGGCGGGGGGCCGAGGCCCTCGGCAAGGTCCCTGCGCCGATTCCTTACCCCGCGTTCGTGACGGTAAGGCGCCGCCTTACCGGATCTCTTCCGGAGTAAGGAATCCAAGCAGGGATCCGCGGAGCCACCCCGTGGCGCAGCCGAAGACCGCACCCCGCCGTACCATTATCAGCCGGGTCGTATATACCTTAGCCATCCGACCACAACCATCACGGGACCCGCGCCATGGGCTGGCTGAAACACGTCCTCGTCGACCTCCTGATCACGCTTTGCGTGGTCCTGGCCACGTTTTTCGGGATGCAGTGGGCTGCCTGGGTGGTGTGGATCTATACGCCCGCCATGGTCCTCCTGAAGGTCGGGGCGCTCGGCGCGAAGCTGCCCAAGGTGAAGGAGGGCCCGCCGGACTGGTTCTTCCACGTGCTGTACGCAGCGAACGTGGTCATCCTGCTGATACACGCGTGGTACTGGGTCACGGCGGGATGGATCGTGATCTGGTTCCTTTCGGCGCTGGCCGTTTCCCGAAGCCGCGCCCCGGTGAAGCGTGGTTGACGGCTGGTACGTTCTCCGGGCGCTGGCCGACGAATGGAACGCGCTGTTGGTCGGGGCGACGCTGGAAGACGTCTACTCCGCTGCGAGGGACGAGTTGTCCCTGGTCTTCGCGCATGCGGGCGGCGAGGACACGCTGCGCGTCTCCGTCCGTCCGGGCGACCGCTGGATGTTCCGGCAGCCCGGCGGCTCCCGGCCCCGGCGCAACGTGTCGACGCTCTTCGAAGGTGCCGCGCACCGTGCCGTCGATGCCGTACGGATCGCCGACCGGGACCGCATGCTGGACCTGGAGCTCTCCGACGGCCACGTGATCCGCGTGCTGCTCTACGGTCCGCGTGCCAACGTGCTGCTGGGCCGGGAGGGCGTCGTCGAGGCCTCGTTCCGGGAGAGCCTGGCCGCGGGCGGCGAGCCGCTGCCCGAGCCCCGACCTGCCCCCGACGTGCCCGACGCGAAGACCCTCGCGGCGAGGTGGCCCGGGGAGTCCCAGGACCTGGTGCGCGCCGTGGCGCGGGCCAACCCGCTC
>JAHEEH010000206.1 GCA_024640835.1 Bacteroidota bacterium | reverse complement strand
CTGCTCTCTCCAGTGGCGGTGGCGGGCCGCGTCCTGGGTTCGGGAAGCGCGGGAACGGGACTTCCGCCTCCCCCGGTGAATCGCCTGCTGACGGCGATCTTCTCGGCCGAGGCCCGTGCGGCGGCCCGATCGCGCCTTCCGTTCGGGATCTCGCTTCTGGCCGTGGCCCGGCGCCCCGGAACGGGTTCCGTTCCCCCTCGTTCAGCGCCGATGTCGGCGTGACGGCAGCCCATGGCCCCCAAACCGGAAGCGATCGAAGTCCTCGTTCACCGCGCCCGCGCCGGTGATCCGGCCGCGCGGTCGGCCCTGCTCGAGCAGCTCGAGCCCATGCTTCGGGGGTATTTCATCCGGCGGGCCGGCTTCCGTGACGCAGTGGACGACCTGGTCCAGAACACGCTCATCCGCGTGGACCGGAGCCTGAACGACCTCCGCGACCCCGGGCGGCTTCGGGCTTTCACACTGAAGGCGGCCCTGTTCGAACTGCAGGACCTGTACCGGGGGCGATACTCGTCCAGAGAGGTTCCTCTGCCCGACGACCTCCCTCCTGCCCGTGTCGACCCGCCCGACTCCGGACGGTCCATCGACCTGGAGAGGGCGCTGGCGGGCCTTTCGCCCCACGCTCGCCGGATCATGGAGCTCAAGCTCATGGGATACCGGTACGAGGAGATCGCCGGAATGGTCGAGTCCACCGAGGGGGCCGTGAAGATGCAGGTCAAGCGGGCCATGGAGAGGCTTCGCGACCTCCTAGCGGTGGTATTGTGGCTCGGACTGCACGGAGGGCTCCGGCCATGACCGCCCTGTTACCTTTCGGCCGATGCCCGCGGCTTTCTCTGCACGGGGCACGCGATCGCGTGTGCCGCCGATCAGCATGCCGGACATGACCCTTTCGGAAGACACCATCCGACTGCTGCTCGAAGACGGTCCCTGGACCGACGAGCGCATGACCGACCTCGCGCGCGCGGCCGGCTCTGCCGACGAGGCGAAACGTCTCGTCGCGCGCTGGGAATCTGCCCGGAGCACCTTCTCCCGGCGTCTTTCGGAATTCGTTCCCGAGCCGTCCGACCTGGTGCTGCTCGGACTGGAGCGGTCCGGGCGTGTCGAGATCCTGTCGGGGTCCGAACTCGATCGGCTGACCTCCATCCGGGGGCGCCTCGACCGGGCCGAGGAGGCGATTCCCGCCCTCTCCGACGTCCTCGCGTCCATTGCCCGCGACGCGGACGACTTCGATGCGACCTGGCAGCGGACCTTTTCCGTGGAGACCTCGCGCATGGACCGCCCCGCCCGCCGGCGCGCGCCGCTGCGCCGCGTCGTGTCGCGCTTCGCGATGGCGGCATCCGTCATGGCGTTTGCCGCCGTCTCCGTCCTGCTCCTGAACCGGGACCGCGGGAGTGTCCGCGTGACGGCCGACGACGGGGTGAGAATGGTCACCCTCGACGACGGATCCACCGCCCGTCTGCTGGACGGCGCGAGCCTGTCGTGGAGCGAGGGCGAGTTCGACCGGCGCGTCACGCTGGACGGGCGGGCGTTCTTCAGCGTGCGATCCGGCGACATGCCGTTCAGCGTGCTTACCCCGAGCGCCACCGTGACCGTTCTCGGGACGTCGTTCGGTGTCGAATCCAGGCGCGAAGAGACGGAGGTCGTCCTGGTGTCCGGACGCGTTGCCGTTGCAGCAATCGGACATCCCGACGCCATGATCGTTCTCGAACCCGGGGAGCGGACCCGGGTCGTGATGGGCTCGGTGCCGTCCTCCCCCGACCGGGTCGATGCGCAGGCGGCGTTGGACTGGACGCGTCTCCTCTTCTTCCGGTCGACGCCGATTTCCGAGGTGGTGTCCCGGCTCGAGACCGCGTACGGCCTGCGGATCGCGGTCGATCCGTCGCTCGCCGCCGTACTCGTGACCGGCACGTTCGAGCGCGACCGCGAGGCCCTCGATGTCCTCGCCATCGTCGCGACGGCCGTGAACGCCCGCGTGGACTCCTCCGCCGACGGTACGATCCGACTGCTGCCCGAATGAGCGGCTCCGGGCGGCCCGATCCCGGTTGTACGCCGCGGTCCGTCCCGGCTATCTTCGCAGGATGGTCCGCATACTGGTCCCGGAGCGCCTCCGGGTGCTCCGCACGTTCACCCTGGCCCTCGTACTGGTCGCCTCGGTCGGTCTCCGATCGGCGCGGGCGCAGGTCTTTGAGTTCGACGGCCAGGTAACCCCGCTCGCCGAGGCCCTCCTGGAGTTCAGCGTGGCCTCCGGTTGGGACGTGGTGTACGCGGACCGCCTGGTCGCCGACCGGGAGACCCGGTGCCGATATGTCGGTTCCGTCGCCACGGAAGCGCTCGCGTGTCTCCTCCGGGGGACCGGCCTCGAGGCCCGCATCGCGGCCGACCGGCAGGTGGTGCTCGTTCCGGCGGGACGGACCGTCCGATCGCGCGGCACCCTGGCCGGATACGTGCGCGACCGGGAAACCGGCGAGGTCCTGCCCGGAGCGCACGTCTTCCTTCCGGACCTGCGCCGCGGGTCCGTGACGAGCCGCGCCGGCTACTTCGCCTTTCCCAACCTCCCGGCCGGAAGCCACCGGGTGCAGGTGACGTTCATCGGGTACGCGCCCATCGACACCCTCCTGGGAACGGCGGGAGCGCCGGTGATCCTCCGGATGGGTTCGGTCATGGTCCAGGCGCGGCCCGTGGTCATCGAATCCAGCGGAACGGGCAGGGCCGACCTGGGCCTCGTGCCCGGACTGGTCGCCATGCCGGTGCAGCAGTTGCAGCAGCTCCCGGCATCGCTCGGAGGCCAGGACCTGATCGAGTCGTTGAAATGGATGCCCGGCGTCGCGCGCGCAGGGGAGGTGACGGGGGGCCTGGTGGTGCGTGGCGCCGGGTCGGACCAGAACCTCTACCTGGTGGACGGGGCCCCCGTGTATCATCCCTGGCATGCCTTCAGCCTGGTGTCCAGCTTTCAGACCGAGACCTTCCGCCAGATCCGCCTGTATCGCGGCGCCTTCCCCGCCGAGTACGGAGGCCGGCTGTCGGCCGTGCTCGACGCCGAGCTCTCGGACGGCCGTCGCCCGGAACCCCGTGCCGTGGCCTCGATCGGGGCCCTGTCCGCCCGATTCCTGATCGAGAGCCCGATAACGGAGCGGAGTTCCTTCATGCTCTCGGGCCGACGGTCGTACATCGACCGGATCATCGGCAGCCGCCATCCCGTCGAGGACGATTCGGGGCGCCGTGACACGCTGAGGACCGGCTACTTCTTCTCGGACTGGAGCGCCAAGGTGGTCTTCCGCCCGGACAAGGATGCCCGGGTTTCGGCCAGTTTCTACACCGGAGGAGACCAGCTGGACTTGCGGCTTCCCTTCGACCTGTCGCTGGACCTCGACGCCTGGCTGAGGCCCTCGGACCTGCTGTTCGAGATCGACGAGCGGTGGAAGAACAGCCTGGCCAGCATCCGGTTCGAGCGGCTCCTCGCCGAGGAGTGGTTCCTCACGGCCACGACCTATGACGCCCGGTACACGGCGCACGAGGGCGCCTTCGTGCAGCCCTCGCTGACGGCGGCGGTCCAGTCCGACTACGACGTCTCGATCCGCGATCTGGGTGCGAGCGTCGATATCGACTGGTATCGCTCCCTGTACCATCAGCTTCGTGGCGGGGTGCGCGTCGTGCGTCGAAGCTTCGAGAGTTCGGTCGACGCGACCATCGGGTATGCCCCCGGCGTCGTCGAGCGGCTCCGACAGGCGGGTCGATCGGACGACCTGGAACTCTCGACGTTCGGTCAGAGCGTCTGGCATCCGCTGCGTCCTCTCCACGTGGTGTCCGGGCTGCGCCTGGACTGGTCGCAGGAGGGCCGTTACGCGCGGCTGTCCCCTCGCCTTTCCGTCCAGTACGCGATCGATTCGAGGCTCCTGGTCCTCCAGGCCGCGGTGTCGCGCAACCACCAGTTCCTGCACCGCATCCGCGACCGCTTCTCGTTCCTGTACGACCTGGTATCCAGTCGCTGGGTCCCCTCCGGTCCGGACGTCTCTCCGGCCGAGGGCACGCAGGTGTCGACCGGGCTCGAGAGTCGGCCCTGGAACGGCGTCGAAGTCCGCGTCGGAGCCTATGCGAGGCGATCGTCGGGAATGCTCCTGCCGCGGGACGAGTTCAGGGCAAAGGACGGACTTCCGGGGCCGGGCATAGAGGTCGGCACCCTTCTCAGCCAGTACGTGTCGGGGGATGAGCGCTCCTTCGGGACGGAGATCGGCCTGACCGTCGACCGCGGTCCCTGGATCGGCATGGTCTCCTACACCGCGTCCCGGACCCACAACCGGTCCCTGGTCCTGGACGATCCCGACTGGCGCCCGGCCCGGTTCGACGTCCCGCACGCCCTGGATGCCTTTCTCAGGTGGCGGGGCTCCCGGTTCAGCTTCGGAGCCTCGGTCCAGTGGCGATCCGGCTATCCCGTAACCGTCCCGGTGGCCCGCTACGACCTGGGGGATCCCCTCTCCGACGGGCCGTCCGCCTACCTCTACCGTCCGACCATCAACAACGGACGGCTTCCCGCCTATTTTCGGGCGGACCTGGACGGGTCGTGGTCCTTCCACGGACTCGGGGCGGCGTGGCAGGTGCGCCTGCAACTGTACAACGTGCTCACTCGCCGGAACGTCATCGACCGGGCGTACGAACCCACCGAGGACGGTGTCGGCGTCAAGAGCCGCCTGGGCCTGCCGCTGATTCCGCTCATCGAAATCCGGATGGAACTGTGAGCCGCCTCGTTCCC
>JAHEEH010000205.1 GCA_024640835.1 Bacteroidota bacterium | reverse complement strand
CGGAAGTCGGACAGGATCCGCTTCGTGTGGAACTCGGTGGTCGAGGACGTGCTCGGCGAAAGCGAGGTGACGGGACTGCGTCTTCGCAACGTGAAGACGGGCGAGTCCTCGGTCCTTCCTGTGCAGGGGTTCTTCGTCGCGATAGGGCATCAGCCCAACACGGCCCTGTTCCAGCACATCCTGGAACTCGACGAGACGGGCTACATCAGGACGAAGCCCGATTCGACGTGGACGAACGTCGAGGGCGTGTTCGCGTGTGGCGACGCCCAGGATCACGTGTACCGGCAGGCCGTGACGGCGGCCGGAACCGGGTGCATGGCCGCGATCGACGCGGAGCGCTGGCTGGCCGAGAGGTCTGCCTGAGGGCTCAGCCGCGGAACAGGTTCCGGAGCACGAAAAAGACGTTTTCCTTGCGCTCGCGCAACCGGCGGGTGAAGTACGGTACCCACATGCTTCCGTACGGCACGTAGACGCGCATGTTGTACCCGTCGGCTGCCAGGCGGGCCTGGGTATCGGTGCGGATGCCGAACAGCATCTGGAATTCGAACCGGTCGTTCGAGATGCCGTGCTGCGCGACGAAGGTCTTCGTGCGCTCGATGAGGAGATCGTCGTGCGTGGCGATTCCCGGGTAGTGGCCTCGCGTGACCAGCGTCTCCATGTACTCCCCGAACCGCTCCCGTATCACGTCCATCTTCTGATGAGCGACGGACGCCGGTTCGCGGTACGCGCCCTTGCAGAGCCTCACCCGAGCGTTCATTTCGCACATCCGGTCCACGTCCTCCCTCGTCCGCTTGAGGTACGCCTGGAGCACGATGCCCACATGGGCGGGATACTCGGCGTGGACCTTTTCGAACAGGCCGAGCGTGGACTCCGTGACATCGCTGCCCTCCATGTCGACGCGCACGAAGACCTCCTGTCCGCGAGCCGCCTCCAGCAGCCGGTACAGGTTGTCCAGGCAGAAGGCCTCGTCGATGCGCTGGCCGAGCATGGACAGTTTGACCGAGATGTTGCGGTCGAGCTCGCCCCCGGCATCGCCGAGGGTCTGCACCAGATCCAGGTAGCCGTCACGGGCCTGTTCGGCCAGGCGACGGTCGCTGATGTGCTCGCCCAGGTGGTCGAGCGTGACGTGAAGTCCCTGCCCGTGGAGCCGTCGCACGACGGGCAGGGTGTCTTCGAGAGTCTCGGCCGCGACGAAGCGTCGCGCCAGGAAGAATGGCAGCTTCATGAAGGAGGCCGAACGCCCTTGTTGTCCGGACTCGCCGGATCCGCCGGCGAGGCGGCCGGAAGCTACCATTCGCCTCCTGCGGGCGCAAGCCGGGGTTTCAGCGTGGTGCCAGGGCCTGCTGGAGGTCGGCGACCAGGTCCTCCGGATGCTCCAGGCCGACCGACACGCGGAGCAGGTCGCGTGGGGTGCGGGTGGGTTGCGCTTCGACGGAAGCGCGGTGCTCGATGAGGCTCTCGGTGCCGCCGAGGCTCGTCGCCCGGGTGAAGATCCTGACCGCGCCCGCCACGGCCATCGCAGCGTTCTCCCCGCCCCGAACACGGAACGAGAGCATGGCACCCGGGCGGCTCATCTGCCGCGCGGCCACGTCGTGTCCCGGATCGGAGGCAAGGCCCGGATAGTGGACGGCGGCCACGGCCGGATGCCCGGCCAGCGTCGATGCCAGGCGCTGTGCGGTCGAACATTGCCGCTCCAGGCGGGCACCGAGTGTGCGCAGACCGCGCAGTGCGAGCCAGGCCGAGAACGGATCCATGACGCCCCCCTCCACGCGCTGTGCCGATCGCACGGCCGAGAAGACGACACTGTCCGCCTCACGGCCGACGACCGCGCCCCCCAGGACGTCCGAGTGACCGCCGATGTACTTGGTCACGGAATGCACGACGAGGTCGGCTCCCAGGTCGATGGGTCTCTGGAGGATCGGGGTCGTCCACGTTCCATCCACCACGCAGGCGGCCCCGTGTTCGTGGGCGCGGTCCGCCACGAAGCGGATGTCGGTGATGCGAAGCAGCGGGTTGGACGGGGTCTCGACCCAGACGAGCCGGGTCCCGGGCTCGAATGCGTCGCCGAGCGTGCGCGGGTCCGAAAGGTCGGCTTCCGTCACCCGGAGTCCCCACGGCTCGAATCGCTCCCGGAGCAGTCTCCGGACTCCGTGGTAGACGTCCTGCGGGACGATCACGTGGTCTCCCGGGCGCAACCCGCTGAACACGGCGGCGGTCGCCGCCATGCCGGAGGCGAAGGCCGCGCAGCCGGTGCCTCCCTCGAGGTCGGCCAGAGCCGCCTCGAACCGATGCCGGGTCGGGTTGCCGTCCCGCGAATACATGTATCCCTTCGGGTAGGAACCGTCGGCATCGCGTTCGAAGGTGGTCGCCAGGTGGATCGGGGGCGACAGGGCGCCCGTTTCGGCGTCGGGTTCCGTTCCGGCCTGGGCGGCCCGGGTTTCGGGGTGCATGGCGTCGCGTGGCTGAGGTGTCGGGGCAAGGTAACGCGTGTCGCCGGGTGGTCCGACGGGACCGTGCCGGTGCATTCCGGAGTGCCCGCTGTAACCGACCCGTACCGGGGATCGTATGGACTCCTGCGTCTTCCGATGAAAGGACGGGGAGCATCGTGCGCCCATGCGGGCAAGCGGCGCTCCCCGTTCTGCTTCTGGCCCGCCACCGATGTCGTCGGATCGTTGCTCCCCGGATGGAGTACGCGTATCGTGCCCCCGGTAGACGCTCCCGCCCCGTTATGACCCGTCGCAAAACGCCCGCATCTCTCGGGGATCTCATCCCCGGCGTCGTCGACGACCTGGGGCTGACGGACAGGCTCGACGAGGCACGCGTCGAGGCCGAGTGGAGGCGGATCGCCGGTCCCGCCATCGGGCAGGTCACCCGGCGCGTCCGGCTTCACGGGGACCGTCTGGTGGTCCAGATGGATTCAGCCGCATGGCGCCAGGCGCTCCACATGCAGCGCGAAGAATGGAGGGTGCGGATCAACGAGGCGATAGGGAGCGATCGCATCCGCGAGATCGTCTTCCGCTGACGGATCCGCCTCGGTGCCGGCGTCCGATCCGGACTACTGTCCGTACTTCCGGAAGACGACGGTCGTGTTGTGCCCGCCGAAACCGAACGCGTTGCTGAGCGCCACGTTCACCGGTCTCGACTCGGGCGCATTGAACGTATAGTTCAGGTCGCAGGCCTCGTCCGGGTGCTCGAAATTGATGGTCGGCGGCACGCGGTCGTTGCGCAGCGCCTGGATGGCCGCGATGGCCTCGATGGCGCCGGCGGCACCGAGCAGGTGGCCGGTCATGCTCTTCGTGGACGAGACGTTCATGCGGTAGGCGTGCTCACCGAAGACGGCCTTGATCGCGTTGGTCTCCGCCATGTCGCCGAGAGGGGTCGACGTGCCGTGCATGTTCAGGTAGTCCACTTCCTCGGGCGCGATTCCGGAATGGAGCAGCGCGGCCTTCATGGCCGCGCGGGCTCCGCGACCATCCGGGTCGGGGGCCGTGATGTGGTAGGCATCCGCGCTCATGCCGATTCCCGCCACTTCCGCGTAGATGCGCGCGCCGCGGGCACGGGCATATTCGAGTTCCTCGAGGACGAGGGCGCCGGCGCCTTCTCCCAGCACGAACCCGTCACGGGTCGCGTCGAACGGGCGACTTGCTCGCGCCGGGTCGTCATTGCGCGTGGAAAGCGCCTTGAGCGCATTGAACCCGCCCACGCCCATTTCCGTGACGCTCGCCTCGGTTCCACCGGTCACGGCCACGTCCGCGTGGCCGCCCTGGATGAGCATCAGGGCATCGCCCAGGTTGTTGTTGCCCGTAGCGCAGGCCGAAACGACGCAGTAGTTCGGTCCCCGGAATCCGTAGCGGATCGAGATCTGCCCGGCCGCGATGTCCGGGATGAGCATGGGGATGAAGAACGGCGAAATCCGCCTGGGCCCTGCCTCGTGAAAGGTGACGGCCTGCTCGTGGAAGGTCTGCATGCCGCCGATCCCCGACCCGAAGATGACCGCAACACGGTCCTTCCTGTCCTCGGACATCGTTTCCGGCGACAGTCCCGAATCGGTGACGGCCTGGTCCGCGGCGATCAACGCCAGCTGGGCGAACCGGTCAAGCCGCCGCGCGGTCTTCCGGTCCAGCCAGTCTCCCGGATCGAACTCCTTGAGCTCGCACGCGAACTTCGTGTCGAACCGCTCGGCGTCGAATGCCGCGATCGGGGCAGCCCCACTGGTGCCGGCCATCATGGCATCCCAGAACGCGTCGACCGACAGGCCGACGGGCGTAAGGGCACCCATGCCCGTGACGACGACACGACGCATCGGTCGATCCATCGGGTTCTCCGACAACGGTTTCCAGGTGAATTCCGGCCCGGGGCAAGGGCACACGGAAAGGATGCCTCAGGCAGCCTTCTCCGTCAGGTATGACACTGCATCGCCTACCGTGGCGATCTTTTCGGCATCCTCGTCGGGGATCGTGAGGTCGAACTCCTTCTCGAACTCCATGATGAGCTCGACGGTGTCCAGCGAATCCGCACCGAGGTCGTTGGTGAAAGAAGCATCGTCGGTGATATCGTCTTCTTCGACGCCGAGCTTCTCGACGATGATGGCCTTCACCTTGGCAGCGATGTCGTTTGCCATGAACTGGTAACCTGATTCTGAAAGGGGTGACGACGCGGGCCGCGAACGGCCGGCATACAGGCGTCCGGCGATGCGAGTCACACGGTCGCAACATCCAAAATTAGACTTCTCGGAGCCCGGAATCAA
>JAHEEH010000204.1 GCA_024640835.1 Bacteroidota bacterium | reverse complement strand
CGTTCTCCTGTCGACCTTCGTCCTTACCGTGGTCATCGATCTCACGATCGCCATCCAGGTGGGCGTCGTGCTGGCGGCCCTGCTGTTCATGCACCGCATGTCCGAGGCGAGCGAGATCGGATTCGTCCGGGCGGACGAGGAACGCGAGCCAGACGAGGCGGCGATTCCCCCGCTGCCTGCCGGCGTCGTGGTATTCGAGGTGAACGGGCCCTTCTTCTTCGGCGCCGCGGACCGCTTCCGTCATGCGATGGCACAGATCGACGAGCCCCCACGGGTCACCATACTCCGCCTCAGGCACGTTCCGGCCATCGACGCCACGGCCATGTCGGCCCTGGCCGACGTCGTGGACCGTACCCGTCGCGCGGGCGGCTCGATCGTCCTTTCGGGCGCGCGCAGCGGTCCGCGCGAACACCTCCGCCGGGCCGGGGTCATCGCCCGGATAGGCAAGGCAAACGTCGTCGCGGATTTCGACGCGGCCGTACGCAGGGCACGGACGATCGTGAGCGCTGCCCCCGGGGCCGGGGACGAGGATCAGGACCGGATCGTGTAGCTGACCTTGGCGAAGAAGCCGTCCACCTGGCGCCGGAGAACGCCCGTGCGGGCGTTCAGAGGCTGCTCCAGGGTCGACGAATAGCCGAGATACAGCAGCGTGCCCGGAACCGGGCGGTAACTGAAGAGCCAGTCCGTCTGGAAGGTGCCCCGGTCGACGGCCGTCACCGGCTCCCCGCCGACGAGGATCGGATCCCCGTGCCGGTCGAACAGCGCGTCGCGCTCGCGGTCCGTGTACTGCCCGATGACCCGGACGAAGATCGCGTCCGCGATCTGGTACTCGATCTTGAGCCGCGGAATGAGCTCCGTGGAGTAGCGCGAGCCGTCGCGCAGGCGATTCAGGGAGAGCCGCGTGAGCTGGAGGGTCGCCCTGAGCGCCTGCGTGGGGCGCAGGTCGACCGTCGCCGACATCTGCCGGCTCCGGCCGGGCGCAGCCTCGTCGAAGATCGGCGTGCGTCCGAACGAGAACGACGCGCTCGCCGAGACCACCTGCCACGTCGGCGTCGTCATGCTGACGGATCCCGAGAACTGGTTGTCCTCGACTCCCGGCAGGACGAACGGCCCACCGTCGACCGTATACGAGGCGTATCGATCGGGCTCATAGGCGTAGAATCGTCTATTGAGGGTGCCGCTGACGTTCCATCCGCCCGCGAGCGTGGCCGAAGGCCAGATCGACTCCGACCCCTCGATGGTCCCGCCATCCCACGCCTCTCCCCATCCGTCCCAGGCCCACGTCCGCTCCAGGCGGATGAAGGCCGACGCGGTCTGCAGGAGCGCACCGGGCTCGCCGTAGGCACTCAGCCGATTCGACGCATCGACCGAGACGATATTCGTTCGATTCACGAAACCGGCAGCGGCCTCGAAATCCGGAGACACCGCATCCATGCTGTAGCGGAAGCCCCACCCCCGCCCCGTCCGGTCCCACGCAGCCTTGAACATCTTCCCGCTCACGGCTTCCCCGCCGTGCTCGGCCCAGCTTCCGACCCCCTGGACCTCGACGTAGTACAACCGATCGTGGTACAGGCGGCCGTCGAAACCCACGAGGCGGGAATAATCGTCCCCGTCTTCCCGAACGGTCGCGACACCGCCGACGACGGCATTATGTCCGAAGTCCCGGCGCACACGGGCCACGCCGAACAGCGGCGTGCTTCCCGTTGCCGAGTACGTGGTGTCATCGGCGGCCAGGATCGTGGCGATGTTCCACGAACCGACCTTCCCTGCCAGCTTCGCCCCCGCGACCGGGGCCACGATCTGGCGGGTGTAGATCAGCTGCCCCGGCGTATCGAACAGCTCGAGGCCGTCCAGGAAGAACGGACGCTTTTCCGGGTAGAACAGGGCGAAACGCTCGTTCAGCGTCACCTGGCCGACATCCGCCTCCACCTGCGAGAAGTCCGGGTTCACCGTGCCGTTGAGCGTGAGGTTCTGGCGGATGCCCCAGCGCACGTCCGCGCTCAGCTCACCGGTCCTGTCGTACGCCCAGGCGCCGGTCGACTTCTCGTAGCCGTCCAACCGACCCACCGCGGTCGGCGTGACCTCGAGGACGAGCCCTCGACGCAGGTCGTGCAGGCCCGTGATCTCACCGGACTGGATCAGGAAGCTGGAGCTTCCGCGGACCGCCGGGGCCCACGAATCCTGGAAACCGGAGTGCATGGAGCGGCGGAGGATGTGCAGACCCCAGTTCTGGACGTCCGTTTCCTGGTACCGCAGGCTCTTGAACGGAATGCGGACCTCGACCTCGTAGCCGGCCTCCGTGAGACGCCCCCTCGACTCGAAGACGTAATCCGGATTCAGGTCTACGTTCCCGTCGAGGAAATTGATCATGCGACTCCCGCCGCCCGTGGCCGAATGGCCGCCGGCGCCACCTCCGAACGTGTCGGATCGGGTCCCGTCGGCCTGGACGCCCAGCGGGTTCACCGAGAAGAGGAAGGCCGTCCTCCGATCGTCGTAGGTGTCGAGCAGAATCTGGATCTGGTCCCCGCTCGCGATGTTGTCCCGGTTGGCCTGCGTCGCGCGGACCATTCCGTCGTGAATCTCCGTGGCGCGAATGCCGAAATGGATCGCGTCGGGCGCATACCACACGTACACGTCGGTCGGCTCCGCCGCGGGCCTCCCGTCCACGGGCTGGTACTGCGAGAACCCGGTGAGCAGGGCCGCGCGCTGCCAGACCTCGTCGTCGAGAACGCCGTCGATCACGGCAACGGCATCCAGGCGCGGAATTGCGACCTGGAGCTGCCGGTCCCGCCCCGAGTAGGTGGCCTGGGCCAGGAGGCGCCCGTGGGGAAGGAGCAACAAGAGTGCGAGGGGCGCAACACGACGCATCGCGTCCGCGACTGGCCAGAATGGAGTGTGCAAGGGTGGGTGTAGCTGTTCCGGGGGCGGGAAGGTACGTTGCCTGCGCGACACCGGTTGTCCATATTCTGTGACGGTATCACATCGTTCGCCTTCGGGAAGCCATGAAATCGTCGATCGGTCCCGACCTCGTCGAAATCCGCCTGCCGGACTGGGCCCTCGGGATCGCGGGGTCCGCATCCCCGTGCCGGACGGACGAGGAGCGCATGCGTCTCGCGGTGGCGCTCTCCCGCGAGAACGTGGTCCGGGGATCCGGGGGACCGTTCGGCGCTGCGGTGTTCGCCGCGGGAGGCGAACGGCCGTTGGCGGTGGGCGTCAACGCGGTGGAGCGCCTGGACAATGCCGTGCTCCATGCCGAGGTGGTGGCCCTCATGCTGGCCCAGGCGGCGATCGGATCGTACACGTTGCGCCGCGACGGCGGGCCCGACTACGAGCTGTTCACCTCGTGCGTCCCGTGTGCGATGTGCCTGGGCGCCGCCCTGTGGAGCGGCGTGACCCGCATCGTGTGCGGTGCGGCCCGGGAGGACGCGATGGAGCTCGGATTCGACGAGGGGCCCGTCTTCCCCTCCTCCTACCTCTACCTGGAGGAACGCGGCATCCGGATCGACCTGGATGTACTTCGGGACGAGGCCCGGGACGTCTTCGCGCTGTACCGGCGACACGGTGGCCTCGTCTACAACGGGTAGGGGCCCGGATCAGGCCCGGGGCTTTCGGGCATGCAGCGAAATGCTCTTGACGCCGTAGTCGGCGGTCGCTCCCTGCGCCCCTTTCGAAAGGAAGCGGTATTCGGTGTTGTCCACGACCTGCTCGACCGCGAGACCGGCCTCTTCGGCCAGGCGGGCATAGAGGCCCTGTTCCAGGGCTCCCCCGATGCAGGCGGCCCAGAGCGTCGCGTTGCAGACGATGCTGTCCGGCAACGGCACTTCGCTGACGATATCCGCAAGCACCAGCGAGCCTCCCGGTCGGAGCACGCGCGCTGCCTCCCGGAACACGACCGCCTTGTCGGCGCACAGGTTGATCACTCCGTTCGAGAGCACCGTATCGAAAGACCCGTCCGCAAAGGGGAGGCGTTCGAGATGGGCCTCCACGAACTCGACATGGCCGATGCCGGCCTCGTCCCGCAGGCGCGTCGCCTTCCCGAGCTGCTCGGGCGTCATGTCCACCCCCGTCACTCTTCCTTCCGGACCGACACGCAGGGCGGCAATGAAGACGTCCATCCCGGAACCGCTCCCCAGGTCCAGCACGCGCTCTCCGGGCGTCACGTCGTGCAGGCGGAGGTAGTAGCCGACGCCCGCGAAGGAAGCGACGGCATCGGGTGGAATCCGGTCCAGCTCCGCGGCCGGATATCCGAGCCGCTCGGCAAGACCGCGGCCGAGTTCGAAGTGGAAATCGCCGTACGGATCCTGCGCCACGTCGCGATACATGCTCTTGACACGGATTTCGAGGTCGTTCTGGTCGACGGTAATCGTTGCCATGGGTCCTGGTAGCGGGCAGGAACGGCACGGGCGCCGCTCGGGGAAGGCCCGGGGTTCCTGCGGGGTTGGGGGTAGCATGGTGGCCGGATCCACGTCCGGCCTGTGGGCGTGCATTATATAACGTCAAATCACAAGGACTTGCAATAGTGACACCGGCGACCAGACGCTCCCGCCGGATGGGGGACGAAACCAGCGTACATTGCGAGCGGCCAACCCGTCGCGTCATGCCCCGCCTGCTTCTCCTCGTTCTCCTGCTCCTCCCGGCCACCAGATCCATGGCACAGGACGCAGACTCCACGCGCGCCAGGATCCTCGACGCGGCGCGCCTGCTCCTGTCCGAAACGGACTGGTGCACTCTCGTGACGATCGGCCCGGACGGCCATCCCCGGGCGCGCGTGATGGATCCGTTC
>JAHEEH010000203.1 GCA_024640835.1 Bacteroidota bacterium | reverse complement strand
ATTGCGGCACCGTGCCCGGACCGGGCATGCGGTGGTCGACGTCACGCGAACGGGAAGCATCATGGAGCCGAGGAGGGAACTGGTCGAGCGGATCGGAAGCGGTCGCGTTCGCACGGACGTTCCGCTCGCGCCCTTCACCACGTTCCGGATCGGCGGCCCGGCCGCGCTCTACCTCGAGGCGGCCTCGACCCGGGAACTCGTTCTCGCGATCACGGCGGCTCGCGACCTCGGCGTTCCACATTTCCTGCTCGGGCTCGGAGCCAACATCCTGATCGGAGACGGCGGTTTCGACGGCCTGGTCATCCGGAATGCGGCCCGGCGTGTCACGATCGACCCCGGGGATGGGCGACTCACCGCGGAGAGCGGTGCGGTGGTGTTTCCCGACGTGATCGGAACGGCCGTCGCGGCCGGCCTCGCGGGCCTCGAGCACTACGTGGGCATCCCGTCGACGGTCGGCGGCGCGATCTGGCAGAACCTGCACTTCCTCTCCCCCCCGCCCCTGAGGGAACGCACGATGTACATCGCCGAGGTCCTGGAAGCCGCCAGTCTCCTGACCGAGGAGGGGGAGGTGCGCACGGTCGACACCGCCTATTTCGCCTTCGACTACGACTACTCGGTGTTGCATGACCGCGCTGACGTCGTGCTCTCGGCCACGTTCCGGCTCGAGGCGGGAGATCCCGGGGCGCTCCGCGACACCATGGCGGCCAACCTGCAGTGGCGGCGCGAGCGGCACCCCCCGCTCGATACCGAGCCCAGCGCCGGCTCCATCTTCAAGAAGATCGACGGGGTCGGGGCCGGACGGCTGATCGACGGATGCGGGCTCAAGGGGCACCGGATCGGCGGCGCCGAGGTGTCACCACGGCACGCCAACATCTTCGTCAACCGCGGGGGAGCCACGGCCGGGGACGTTCGAAGTCTGATCGAATACGCCCAGGAGGTCGTGCACCGTGAGACCGGGTACCGTCTGGAGCCCGAGATTTCCTTCATCGGAACGTTCTGACCCGCCCAATCGACTCATGAGCTGGATACACGGAACCTGGGCCGTGCTCGAGAAGGACCTGCGCCTGGAATTGCGCAGCCGCTACGCCGTGAACATGCTGCTCATGTTCGTGCTGTCGTCGCTGCTGCTCGTGGCCTTCTCCGTCGGGCAGGACGAGATCTCCCCGCGCCTCCGCTCCGCGCTGCTCTGGATCGTCATCCTCTTTTCCGCCTCGATCGGCCTGGGCCGCGCCTTCGTGGCCGAAGAGGAACGGGGTACGGTGCTTCTGCTGCGCCTGAACGTCAGGGGATCGATGGTGTACGCGGGCAAGCTTGCGTTCAATTTCCTGCTGCTCCTCGCCGTCGACGTCGTGGCGACGGCCGTGGTGGCGCTCATCCTGGACCTCGACGTGGCCGTACCGGGCCTTCTCGCCGCCGTACTGGCCCTCGGGTCGCTCGGGCTCGCAGGCGCGACGACCCTGCTGGCCGCCATCATCGCCAGGGCCTCGAACCGGGGGCCGCTCCTTCCCGTCCTGCTTTTTCCCATCCTGGTGCCGCTGCTCCTGTCGGTGGTGTCCGGCACGCGGGAGGCTCTCGCCGGGGGCGCGGGCTGGGCGGCGGCCGGGGACGAGCTCGCCACGCTCGCCGGGTTCGCGGGGGTGATCATCACCACGGCGGTGCTCCTCTTCGATTTCGTGTGGGACGACTGACGGGGATGCTTCGGGCCGCCCGGTCCATTATCTTTGCGCCCCCGCCAACTGCCCCCAAGTCGGATTCGTCATGCCCTTCGAGCAGACTGCCGTCGACGTACGCCGTTACCGGATCATCCGCACCGTGATTCTCGTCTGGCTGACCGCGGTGATCCTGGCGGCCTTCCTGCTTCCGATCCCACGGATCAACATCCTGGAGCACACGGCCCGGAACCTGTATTTCCACGTGCCGATGTGGTTCACCATGATGGCGGCCGTGTTCGTGTCCGCGTGGCACTCCCTTCAGGTGCTCCGCGGAGGCGGGCTCATCCGGGACATCCGCGCGCTCCAGGCGGCCCGGGTGGGAGCTGCGTTCGGCATCATGGGACTGGTCACCGGGATAGTCTGGTCGAAGTACACGTGGTACGTCGGGACGGACGTCTGGTGGAACTTCGACCCCCGGCAGACGATGGCCGCGCTTCAGCTCCTGATCTACGGGGCGTATTTCGTCCTTAGGACGGCCGTGGACGAGCCCGAGCGGAGGGCCCGCGTGGCGGCGGTCTACAACCTGTTCGCCGCCGTGACCGTGCCGTTCCTGCTGTACGTGCTGCCCCGCCAGCTGCAGAGCCTGCACCCCGGCGCCGACGGCAACCCGGCCTTTTCCGAAATCACCCATCCGATCATGCGCCTCATCTTCTATCCGGCCGTGATCGGCTTCATCGGGCTGTTCTGGGTGCTGTACACGCAGCGCGTCCGCATCGCCGCGGTGAAGCTGCGCGTCACCCGAGACCCCGAGAACTGAGCACACAACCCTTCAGAACATGACGCCGCCGACGTTTCTTCCGGGCCTTCAGGCCGTAGCCGACACCGTCCGTGACGCGGGTATGACCACTGCGTACGACAGCATCTGGGGAGGCGCCGTGCCGACGCAGGCTCCCGGCCCCATCGAGCAGGTCATGCTGTCCGAAGACAAGCTCTTCGTAGTCCTGGCCGTGGTTCTTCTGATCTGGATCGGTATTTCGATCTTCGTGTTGAGAACCGATCGCCGGATCGATGCGCTGGAACGCACGGTCGGCAAAGGCATTCCGCATGAGGACGACGAACTCTGAACCTCTTTCCTACCCGGATCCATGAAGACGAAGACGATCGTAGGCCTGGTGATGCTCATCGCGTTCACCTCCGTCCTGTTCCTGAATTTCGGCGAGCAGGTGGGCGGGTACATGAGCTTCACGGAAGCGGAGCAGTCGGGCGCCAAGGCCCACGTGGTCGGAAAGTGGGTGGAAGATGCCCCCATCGCCTACGACGCGCAGTCCAACGTCTTCCATTTCACGATGCGTGACGATCACGGAAACGTCCGCTCCGTGCAGTATTCGAATCCGAAGCCGGCCAATTTCGAGGACGCCGAGAAGCTGGTCATCGAGGGGCATTCGGCCGGCGACCATTTCGTGGCCGAGAACATCCTGGTGAAGTGCCCCTCGAAGTACAACGACGGGCGTGAATTCCAGGAGCCGGCAGGCACCTGAGGCCTAGAGGTAGATCACCTCGGCGAGCAGGAAGAAGACGATCATCCCGAGGATGTCGTTGCTGGTCGTGATGAAGGGCCCGGTCGCGATCGCCGGGTCGATGCCCATCTTGTCCAGCAGGATCGGTACCGAGGCTCCGATGGTCGTCGCCAGCACGACGACGATGATGAGCGAGATCGAGACCGTGAACGCCAGGCGCAGGCTGTCCGGGAACTGATCCGGCGCCAGGATGCCGAGCCCCACCACGGCCAGGCCGAGCAGCAGGGAGACGAAGGCCCCGTTCATCAGGGCGACGGCCACCTCCTTCCACATTCTGCGTCCGAAGTCGGTGGCCCAAATCTCGCCCGAGGCGAGCCCCTGCACCGCGACGGCCGAACTCTGGATACCGGCGTTGCCGGCGGTGGCCGCAACGATTGGAATGAACGCCGCGAGGACCGTGGCTGCGGCAAGCGCCGACTGGAAGTGGATGATGACCGCCGCGGCGAGACCCGCTCCCGTGACGCCGAGCAGAAGCCACGGCAGGCGGCCCCGGGTGATCCGGAACGCCGAGTCGGTGGGCTCTTCCCCGCCGGCGACGCCGCTCATGCGCTGGATGTCCTCCTCGGCTTCCTCGCGGATGACGTCCACGACGTCGTCGATGGTGACGCGCCCGACCAACCGGTTTTCGGCATCGACGACCGGCAGCGAGACGAGGTCATACCGCTCCATGATCCGGGCGACGTCCTCCTGGTCCGTGTCCGTGTGGGCGGACACCACGTCGGGCTTCATGATCGACGAGATCAGGACGTTCGCCCTGGCCAGGAGGAGCCTCTTCAGGGACACGAAACCGACGAGATGGTGGCCCTCGTCCACCACGAACACGACGTAGACGTTTTCGACCGCCTCGGCATTCGAGCGCACTTCCTCGGTGGCCCTCGCCACGTTCCACTCCGGTCTCACGGCCACGTACTCGAGGCCCATGATGCCGCCGGCGGTATCCTCCCGGTACGAGAGCAGCGTACCCACCTGGTGCGCGTCCTCCAGTTCGGGGAGCACCTTGTCCGCGACGTGATCCGGGAGATCGGCCAGGATATCCGCGGCATCGTCCGTCTCGAGCTCGTCCAGCACCCGGGCAATACGGTCGTGCGGGACCTCCTCGAGCAGCTCCGCCCGGAAGTCGTCGTCGAGCTCGGCGAGCACCGAGCCGGCGACCTCGGACGTGAGCCACGAGAACAGCTGCTTGGCCTCCCGCTTGGACAGGTGCGTCAGCAGCTGCGCGATGTCGGCCGGGTGCAGGTCGGCGACGATGTTCAGCACCATCTGTCGCTGGTCTGACGTGACCAGCGCGCCGATATCGCCGACCAGCTCGGTATCCGGGTCGAGTACGAGTCCGGTCCGGCCGGTTTCCTGCTCGGGTGCGGTTGCGGGTTCCATGGCAAATCCGGCGCGTGCCGTTGAGCCGCGTCCTCCGGCCGCCTGGATCAGCGGGATGGATCGACCGATCCGGACGTCAGCCCCGCAAGATAGCGAGCGAGGTCCACAAATTCGTGGGGAGCCAGCTCCTCCGCCCGCGCTCCGCTCCACCGCTCCGGGACCTCCCCGCCGAGAGAAGAGA
>JAHEEH010000202.1 GCA_024640835.1 Bacteroidota bacterium | reverse complement strand
GATCCAGGTAGACGTGTTGGTCTGGTACAGGAACGAGAGCCGTGCGGAGAAGCCCCGGTAGTCGTAGCCCAGGGTCAGGTTGGCGATGTGCCTGGGCTGGTCCGGCATCCGGCCGGTGCGCAGCGAGTCGTCCCGGATCTCCTTGTAGTAGAGCCTGGGTCTGATCCTCTTCACGCTGTCCGAGTCGACCAGGTAGTACGCCTGGTAGTCCGTCTCCGAGAAGAGCTGCGTGTAGTTCACGTTCAGCACGATCCCCTTCAGGACGGACGGCGCCCACCAGAAGTTGGTCTGCCAGTCCAGTTCGACACCACGGTAGGTCGCGGGAAACGGGTTGTTGATGTACGTGTCGGCCTGCGGACTGTCGGCGATCCACGTCTCGGGCACGTTCATGCCGGGAAGCTGGTCCACGTCCTCGTGCAGGGCGTATCGCACCTGCATGATGAGCCCGTCGATCGATTTCGTGAATCCTGCCACGGTGAAGAGGCCCAGCCTCGGCTCGTACACCGAAATGGCCCCGTCCCAGTTCTTCGAGTGCGCCGGCTCGAGCTGCGCATTGGCGGCGCGCACGTAGGTCCTGTAGTTGTTGATGGACGTGATCGGCGCGTAGTGGATGTAGTCCGGGCGGGTCAGCGTCTCGGTATAGGCCCCCCTGAACGTGAGCCAGTCGGTCGGCTTCAGCTGGAGATGCACCATCGGCAGGAAGAAGTCGTTCTCGCGGGTGTTCGAGAGGGCTTCCAGATCCGTCGGGTCCTGCTGGGTATTGTTGACCACCACCTCGCGATATCGCTGGCCGTGATAGCGCGAATAGTCCCGCTCCCACCGGAAACCGGGGATCAGCCTGATCCGCCGGCCCAGGTTGATCTCCCCCATCAGGTAGGCCGCCTGGTAGCGCTCGATGCCGTCGTAGTCGTTTCCCCGGGATCCGATCGCCATGGTCCTCGAGACGTCCGCGGCATCGGTCATTGCCGCGGTCAGCAGCTTCAGGCTGTCCACGTTCGTGATCCACCCCAGGTCGAAATCGCCGTTGAGGAAATCGGCTCGCGAATAGTCCGACTGGACCAGGTACATGGGCAGACGTCCCACCGTGCCGATGATCTCGTCCAGGTTCCAGGCGGGCAGGCGGGTACTCATCGAATCGAGCGGACCGCTGAGATGTCCCGCCCCGCTCCCGTAGTAGAGGCCGCCCCGTCCCTGCTGCTGCAGGTCGTTCATCCGGTCGAGCCAGCGGAACTTCGTGCCCGCCTTGAAGAACCCGCTGACGGTTCGCCCGAGGCGGAACGGCACCGACACGTTGACCTGCGCGGTGGTGACGTTCTCGTCCCGATTGGTGTCGTAGAGGTAGAGATCGGCCAGGCCCGTGAAGAAGGAATCCGTCTTCACGGTCATCGGAACGTCGTAGACGGTCGTCGAATCGACCGGGGCGATGGTGAACGCATTTCCCTCCTGTGCGAAACGCCAGGTCAGGTCGTCATTGCTCTTCGTGCGCGAGGCCGTGCGCGCCAACCCGACGTCGTATCGCAACCATCCCCAATCCTGCTCCACGCCCAGCGCGGAGGTCATCATCGACGTCGTTCCGGACCGCAACTCGGTGTCGTAGTAGTGGCGGTTGTCGGTCAGGCTCATCTGGTTGATCCGGTAGAGCCCCTCGCCGCTCAGGCGGTTGAAGAAGGAGTTCGCCGTGATCTTGCCGTTCGGGATCCTGTAGTCCAGAACGGTGCTCGCCCCGGTCCTGCCCCTGGTCACCGTCTCTTCGCGCAACCCCAGGCTCGAGAGGATGATGATGGTCTCTCCGGTCTGCGGATCGGAATCCTGCCGATAATCGGCCGACAGCTTGTCCGCACTCCGGTCGTACTCGTCCGTGTTGAATCCCGCGATCACGCCGAGCCGGCCTCCGAAGAAGCGGTCCGACACGTTGGCCACCACCTTGTAGTTGCCGTAGTACGACTGGAGCTTGTTGTACCCTCCCTGGGCGAGCACGTCGACCATCAACCGGTCCGGAGCCTCCCTTAGACGCAGGTCCACCGTACCGCCGATGGCATCCGCGTCCTTGTCGGGCGTAATCGCCTTCATCACCTCGATGCCGTCCAGCATGTTCGACGAAATGAGGGAGAGATCCACGCTGCGGTCGTACCCGCCCGTGGCCGGAAGACGGACTCCGTTCACCGTGACGGCATTGTACTTGGCCGAAAGACCCCGAATGGAAACGCGATTCGCCTCGCCACCCGACCGCTGGATGGCCACGCCCGGGAGGCGGCCGATGGACTCCGCGGCGTTGACGTCGGGCAGTTCCTGGATGCGGTCGGCCGATACGATGTTCGTGATGGTGTTCGAGGTGAGCTGCTGGTTGATCGCGGCCATCTGGCCGCTGGCCTGGGCGGTTACGAGAATCTCCTGCCCTTCGACCGTTCGCCAGGTCAGTTCGAAGTTCTCGGTCCGTTCGCCACCCTCCGGAACCGTCACCTCCCGCGACACCGGGTTGTACCCGAGATAGGTCACCTGGAGCACGACGGGACCCGTGGGCGCGGACGGAATCACGTACCGGCCCTCGAAATCCGTCGCAGCGCCTATGGCGGTGCCTCGGATGAGGACGTTCGCACCGATCAGCGCGTCCCCGGTCTCCGCGTCGGTGATCCGGCCCACGATGCGGCCGGCAAGGTGCGCCGCGGAATCCGCGCCGACTGCCGCAGTCGTCGAAAGCAGCGCGACGAGCGCCAGGAGCCGTACGAGGGAAGTACATTTCATGGCGTTGCGTCTCGCTGCTTCTTGCGGGTGACACTCCGGATGCATGTTGGAACGTTGTCCCTCGGAATGCGCGTAACAAGCACTTCCGACCGGTTTCCGGATTCTCGTTCAGCACGCGGCCTGCTGCATTTGATAATTACTCAAAGTGATTTATCATTTCAACAAGGGGTGCGGAGACCCTCCCTGCCCCGAACCGTAATTCACACTTCCTTCACGATTGGAGACATGCTCTCCGGTACGAACCTCAAGCACACGCATGCGCACAACGTGCGCACGGTACTCGAGACGATTCGGCTGTACGGACCCATTTCCAGGGCGGATGTCGCGCGACGGGCCGACATGACCGCCCAGACGGTGTCGAACATCGTCCGCGACCTCCTGGACCAGGAACTCGTCCGGGAGGCGGCGCGCGTGCGGGAAGGCAGGGGCGCGCCGTCGACCACCATCGTGATCAACCCGGACGGGCTGTTCTCGATCGGCCTCGACATCGACCAGGAGCATGTCACCGGTGTCCTCGTCGACCTGGAAGGCTCCGTTCGGCAGCGGACCTTCGTCGAACTGGTCGATCCGCCACCCCGCGTGGCCATCGAGCGGCTGGTGGAGGCCGTAGAGGTGCTTCTCGACGCCCAGAAACTCGACCGGGGCCGGATCGCCGGCATCGGAGTGGGCATCCCGGGACCGCTGGGCCTGGCCTCCGACCGGAGGACCGTCACGACCGTCAGCCCGAAGACCTTCCCCGGGTGGAGCGACGTGCCCGTCGTGGACGAACTGCAGAAGAGAACCGGAATCCCCGTCGTTCTGGAGAACAATGCCACGGCGGCCGCCATCGGGGAGAGTCGCTTCGGGGCCGGACGCATGGTCCATTCGTTCTTCTACGTCTTCTTCGGATCCGGCCTCGGCGGAGGCCTCATCGTCGAGGGCCATCCGTACGAGGGGTTCAGCGGCAACGCAGGCGAGCTCGGGTACTTTCCGAGCGCCGACTCGTCGGCCTCCCTCCCGCTCGCCCGACGGCCACACGAGGGCGCCTTCTTCAACCTCCGCCGATTGTACCGGCACCTGGCCGACGAGGGAGAGGCCGTCCGCCGACCCGAGGACCTCGGCCCGCTGCTGGATCGGCGCCACCCCGTGCTCATGGAGTGGCTCGAGACGGGTGCCCGGCACCTGGCACCCCTCGTGCTGGCCATCGAATACCTCCTCGATCCGGAAGCCGTCTTCTTCGGCGGACGCCTCCCCGGAAAGCTGATCGACGAGATTCTCCGCCAGGTGGAAGGCCTGCTGCCCGACCAGCGCATGGAGGGAAAAGCCCACGTACCACGACTGGAGCGGGCCGCCACGGGAGAGGACGCGGCCGCGCTCGGCGTAGCGACCTTGCCCCTCCACGAGGCGTTCACTCCCGTCACGGCCCGGCTCGTCAAGCGGAGCCTCGACCCGGTCCACTGATCAGCCCGCTCGTGCTCCACCGCACGACCCGACGGTTCCACATCGAACACACCATGACTCGCCGATTCCTCGTATTGATCGCCTGGTGGGTGTGCGCGGTCGCTCCTGCGTACGGCCAACCCCTGGACCGCGTACGATTCAACGGGCAGGATCTCTGGCTCAGCGGCGCCAACATCGCCTGGGTCGACTTCGCCCGGGATATCGGCCCGGGCACCACGCGGCTCGCCATCTTCCAGCAGATGTTCCAGGATCTCCACGAGGCGGGCGGGAACAGCATGCGCTTCTGGTTGCATACCACCGGCGAGGTCACTCCCGAGTTCACCGGGACGCTTGTCACGGGACCGGGGGCGGGCGCGATCGAAGACCTGAGGGACATCCTGGACCTGGCATGGGAGAACGAGGTCGGGCTGATGCTTTGCCTCTGGGGCCACGACATGCTGCGCACGGATATCGATCCCTCGTGGACCGAGCGCAACAAGCTGCTCCTCGAGGACCTCCCGCACACCCGGGCGTACATAGACAACGCGCTGATTCCCATGGTCGAGGGCGTGAAGGGGCATCCCGCGATCCTGGCCTGGGAGGTCTTCAACGAGCCGGAGGGCATCTCGGTCGA
>JAHEEH010000201.1 GCA_024640835.1 Bacteroidota bacterium | reverse complement strand
GAAGAGCCGGTTCGGGGCGACGCTCGAGCCCATGGCGCACGTCCAGGCGGTGATCCACGTGAAGCCGGGCCGCGAGCTCCAGTCCCTGTCGGAAGCGTCCCACATCCGGATTCGTCCGCGCATCGGTCGGACGGTCGATCGCCTCGAGCCCGCGATGCGATCCCTGGAGGTCGTGGACGCGCTCATGCAGTCGGACCAGGCGCTGCCGCCGGTGCTGGATCTGCTCGTCGAGGTGCTCGACGTGCTGGATGCCGCGGAGGAGCGGGCCGCAAACGCCTGGCCGTGGTTCGCCCTGCATCTGGCGTCGCTTCTCGGCCTGTCTCCGCGGGTGGACCGGACGTCGCTCGAGCGGATCCCTGGTGACGGGGGCTGGCTGGGTCTGGAGAGCGGCACCGTGTCGGGGGAGCGCGGCACGGGAGAGGCATCGCGGGCGAGCCGGGCTGCACTGCGCGCTTTCGGGGTGGCGGCCCGGGCAGATCTGGGTGCGGCCATGCGGATGCGCATGGATCCGCCGGTCCGGCACGAGCTCGAGCACCTCGTGGACGTCTACATGAGGTACCACGTGGAAGAGGCGTGGCCGGAGCGGGCAGCCCGGGTCTTCGGGCGGATGCACCGTGCGTGACCGGCCGGTTGCGGACCGGGCTCGGTCACGGTATATTCATGTGTTACACATGTGATCGCACCGGCATGTCCCGACGTCTGACCCCCAAGCAGCGCGCGTTTCTGGAGTTCCTGCGGCGATACAGCAGGGAGACCGGTGGGTGGCCGACCTATCGCGAGCTGATCGACCGGTTCGACTACCGTTCGCCGAACAGCGTGACCCAGAACCTCGAGTCCCTGCTCAGGAAGGGCTATCTGGATCGTGACGACGACGGATACCGTTTTGCCGACGTGGCCGAAGGGGCGGAGCGGCCGCAGGGCATTCCGATACGGGGCATCATCTCGGCCGGGCGCCTCCAGGAAGCCGTCGAGGAGCAGCTGGGCACGATCACGCTCGACATGCTCTTCCCGGACCTCGACCGGATCTTCGCCATCCGTGTGTCGGGCAACTCCATGCAGGGCGTGGAGATTTTCGACGGGGACTACGTGCTCCTTCTGGATGATGATATTCCCAACGGGGGTATCGGCGCGGTGCTCTACAACGGGGAGACCTCGCTCAAGAAGGTCTACTATGACCAGTACGGTCTTCGCCTGGAGCCCGCGAACGACGAATACACGGACATCCACATTCGGCCGGACGTGTTCGAGGAGGTCCGCGTGCTGGGCCGCTACGTGGGCCACGTGAATCGGAACGGCATCTTCAAGAGGAGCGACGCGCGGGCCTGAGGGATTGCCGGGGATCTTTGGCCGCCGCCGACGGGTGCAAGGGGCCTTACGATTCCCGAGGGGTGCGCGGATGAAGACTCCGAGCTGGCGCAAGGGTCTGCTGGGCAAGGGTGCTTTCTGGCAGAACGGCTACTGGTACGATCTGCACGTCGAGCGGCGCATGCCGCTCGTGATGCCCATGCTCGAGGAGATGCTCGCGGCTCTTCCGCCGCTGGGCGAGGACGTCGCCGTCTGCGACCTGGCCTGCGGGACGGGCAATGCGGGCTACGCGGTCATGTCGGCGTATCCGTACGTCAAGATGACGCTGCTGGACCAGGACGCGGAGCTGCTGTCGCTCGCCCAGGCCAAGCTCAATGAAATCCGCGAGGGCTCGACGATGCTCCAGGCCACCGTGCGCGCCGACGGGGAGGCCGTGCCGGGCGGACCCTACGACGTGGTCGTCGCATCGCTCGCGCTGCAGGACATCGTGGGCCAGGACGTGACCGGGCCCGAGGCGGAGAGCCGGTACGAGCTGCTGTTCCAGGGGGTTTTCGAGGCGCTCAATCCGGGCGGTCACGTGATCGTCGGGGATTACGTCGGCACGATCGGCCTGTACCGGCAGTTGAAGGCGATGGAGCGCGCCGGCTTCGTGGACGTCGACTGTGCGTGGCGCCAGAACGATTTCTTCGTATGCGGCGGACGCACTCCCGAATAAACTGCCCTGCCGGACGTCCCCGTTTTCGATACATTCCCCCCGGAGCGTCCATGAAGTCAGGGCGCCGTCTTCCCGACGCGGAAATCCATGACCCGTAGCGACAGGTTTCGGTTCGTACTCGCGGTCATCACCGTGCTCCAGGTCGGCTGGGCGACGGGCACGTCGGCGCAGTCCGAATTCGCCTGGAGCCGTGCCACCGTGGGTCTTCTCGCCGGCGACGCGCCGCTCGGAGCGGACCGGGCCCGGGCGCTGCGGGAAGCCGGCATCGACGCGGTCGTGTGGCCGGGAGATCCCGGCGACGGTTCCGGCTGGATCGTGATGACCGACCTGGCCCGGAAGGCGGGACTCCGCATTCTGCTGGCCGTGGACGGCGATCCGGGCGCGGACTCGGCCCGGGGCCTGGCGCTCCTGGCGCGGAAGTCCGGATTCGACGGTTTCTGGGCGCTGTCCGTCGCGCCGATCACCGCGTCTTCAGAGGCTGACGAGTTCGTATTCGTTGCCGGCGAGGCGGCCTTCGAGCACCTGGCCTCCCTCCCCGGGGACGCGGCCGGGCTGGACGCCCTGTTCGCACGCAGGGCGCGATCTGCGGAAAAGCCCGGGGCCGCCGTGCTCGCCGTGCCGGGCGACGATCCCTCCATCCACTGGCTGCTCCTGCCGGGCCCCGTCGCGGTGCCGGAGTCGCGCGTTTCGGATGCGGCCTGGCAGACCGTCGCCCGGTTCCGTTCGCGGCACCCCGGCCTGGCCGACGGGGTCCACGGGAAGCTGTCCGACGCACCCTATGCCTTCTTCCGCGGCCTGCGGCTGGGCAAGGGGAAGGAGGACGTCGTGCTCGTGGTGCTGGGCGCGGAGGGCCGCGTCCGCCTGAACGTCTCGAGCATTTTCCCGGACGACGTCGCGCTGCGCGACGCGGTATCGGGCGCCGTGGCCCTCGTCTCGTTCGGGCAGCTCTCCGTACCCGCGTCGGAGGCAGGGATCATGCTCTTCGAGCTGATGGAGTAGGCCCCTCGGGCGGCTCGGTCACTGGGTTCTGTTGCCGACGCGGAGCACGCGGTCGTCCGGATCCACCTCCATCGTCACGTCTTCGGGGATGCGCAGGGTGACCGGTCCCGCGGACAGGTCCACGCGCTCGACCACGTCCCCGATCCGCACGTCGACGGGCATGGGAAAGGGCAGCTCTCCCGGTACGCGCCACGACAGGGTGACGGCGTCGCCTGTGCGCTCGGTCACGAGCTCGGGCAGCTCGGGCTGCCGGATGTAGACCTCGAAGAACCATTCGAGATCGAGCCCTGCGATGCCCTCCGCCAGGATCATGAAGTCGTCCGTCGTACCGAAACGGGTCTGTCGGCCGTCGGTCACGGCTTCCATGGCCGGATCCGGATAGGCCTGGCGGCGAAGGATCTTGAAAAAGGTGTCGTCACCGAGCAGGTATCGCATCGTGTGCAGGACCCACGCGCCCTTCGCATAGATGTCGCCGCCGTATACCTCCTCTTCCGACATCACCTGCCGGGGAGCCACGGACTGCTCGTTCCGGAGGCCGCGACGGCTGTTGTGCATGTACGCGGTATAGGCGTCAGGTCCCTGCAGCCTCTCCACGTAGAGCGGTTGCATGTAGGATCCGAACCCTTCGTGGAGCCACATGTCGGACCAGTCGAGGTTCGTGATGAGGTTGCCCCACCATTCGTGCGACAGCTCGTGATGGTGCAGGGCATCGAAGCCCCAGTCCTTCCCCCGGGTCATGGACGTGTTGCGGAACCCCGCCCCGTACGCGATGATCGTCTGGTGTTCCATGCCGAGGTGCGGCGTCTGCGCTACGCCGTACTTGTCCGCACGGAACGGATAGGGACCGAGCAGGCTCTCGAAGAAGGCCAGGTGGTCGAGCACCTCCGGCAGGAAGTCGCGCGCATCCTGCTCGTTCTCCGGGAGCGCGAAGAACTCGACGGGCACCGTGTCGCCCGCCACGCTCACGAACGAGGTGTCGAGCCGGACGTACGGGGCGATGTTAAGCGCGACGTTGTAGGTGTTGATCGGCGTCGAGACGAACCACTCCCATTTCGTCCATCCGTCGCCGACCGGGTGCGAGCCCAGGAATCGGCCGTTGCTGGCCACGACGAGAGGATCCGGGACCGTCACCCGGATCGCCATCGAGTCCGGCTCGTCGGAGACGTGCTCCTTGAGCGGCCAGTAGACGTCCCCGCCCTCGCCCTCGCATGTGGTCGCGATCCACGGAGCGCCGGACGGGGTACGCGCCCAGGTCAGCCCGCCGTCCCACGGGGGTCTGGGCGCGATGCGCGGCCGCCCGCCGTACGCGACGGTCAGGTCGACCGTCGAGCCGGGCTGCTTCGTGGCGGGCAGCTTGATCCAGACCCGCCCTCCCCGCCGCTCGAACGCGAGCTCGTCGGCCCGGGGATCGGCGCCCGAGATTCCGTGGACTTCCAGCACGGCCTCCAGGTCGACCACGAACCAGTCGATCGGGGAATGCACTCCGGCCACGATGCGGACCGTCCCGCCGATCGTCGAGTCCGCCGGATTCACGCGGATGTCGAGGTCGTAGTACGACACGTCGTACGAAGCCTGTTCGGGGATGAGCCTCCCCCCGGTGTCGTGGGGATCCTGCCGGGCGAGCGCCGGGGTCGCGGCCACGAGTGCGGCGAGGAGGAGGAAGGCGGATCGGGATGGGCGCATGGTGGACTCGGGGTGTTCGGGCGCACAAACGGTACGAGACTCGCGGTTCAGTGTCAAAGCGGTCCATTCCCGTGCCGGAGGGGGTGCCCCTTCATGCGTCCGGTGCCATTCCGCCTTGGCGAACC
>JAHEEH010000200.1 GCA_024640835.1 Bacteroidota bacterium | reverse complement strand
ATGGCTCCCGCAGATCACGGGAAAGGTGAAAATGGGGCTTTCGAACTGCCTGCTTTCGGCCGATACGAAGGGCATAGTCACTCTGCTACCATGCCCGCACAGAACGGACATCCCAATACCGATCGCAGCCCGGTGCCGGGCTCTCACTCTCGCAGTATCGCTGGTCCGGCCGAGCGCGACCGCCTGGATGCGGCGCGCGAGCACGCACGCAAGAAGATCCTCGACCGCCTGGTTCAGCAGGCGATGCAGGATCTGTCGGACCCGGCCGTCATCGAGAAGATGCCGATCGACGTGGAGGGAGAGGCCGAGAAGCTGGCCCCGGCGGTCATGGATGCCGTCAAGCACCGCTTGATGGACCGGATCGCGGGCGACGTGGTCGAAATGATCGCGAAGGGGGAGGCCTTCCGCTCCATAGTGGACGAGGCCACGCGTCGCACGGAACACCAGATGTCGAGCATCGTGGAGCGCGTCGTCACCGAAATAACGGACCAGCTGACCGAGCGGGTCTCCGGAATGCTTTCGGACACGGCTTCGGTCGCATCCCGCGTCGAAAGCGCGGTGGACAAGGATTCCGAAGAGTTGACGGACGTCGCCCACGTGGTCTGTGGCCGTATCGAGGAGTCCATCAAGGAGAAGGCCCTCGAAATGGCGTCAAACGCCGATGTGACGGCGGAGCTCATCTACAAGCGGGTTCCGGAAGATCATCCTGCGCTGGAGGCGATGCAGTCGGCCCTCAGCGAGAAGTTGCTGAACGACGTGCGGGATCGGTCCCTGGAACAGTTCACGGACGCAGATTCCGCCGCGGCGAGGGCGCTGTCAGAGGTCGATCGCGACGCCGACTCCATGACGCGGGTGCGCGAGCTGCTTGCGGAGCAATTGCTCGTCATGGTCATGGGCGACGCCCTGGACGACCTGGGTCGCAAGCTGGCGTCCACGGGTCCGCGCGATTCGATGGTCGATCGCGTATTCCAGAACCTGACCGGCCCCGGTGCGGAGCTGGAGAATCCGGTGGTCGGACGGCAGGAAACGGAACCGGTGGCAATGGAGGCACAGGCGGAGCCGGACCTCGAGTCCGAGGATCCCGAGCCGGACACGGAGGACGAGACGACTGCCTTCGATGCCGATGCTGGCGCCGACGAGCCCCTGTCGCCCGAATCGGTCGAGACGATTGTTGCCGAACTCGAATTCGAGACGGTCGTCGGAAGCGACGCCGGCGGAAGCAGGAAATCCCGAAGCGGACAGGCCGATGGCACCTTGTGCTACGTCTATGGCGTAGTGCGGGCGAGCGATTGGAGCGACGTCGGTTCGGACCTTCCCGAGGGGGTGGAAGAAGGGAGCGCGATCCGGACGGTGAAAGAAGGCAAGCTCCTGGCCGTGGTGAGTGACGTCCCCTCCGGGCAGTATGGAGCAAACCGCCGGCCGTCCGGCGGCGACGGCGCGGACTGGACGCGAACTCGTCTCCGCCGGCACGCACGTGTTCTCGGCCAGATCGGTCATCGGATCACGGTGCTGCCGCTTCCCTTCGGCTCGACCCACGGTTCGGAGGACGGCGTCGCGGAAATGCTCCGCGAGAAGGGAAAGACCTACGGGGCGACGCTCGAGCGGCTCAGCGGGCGCGTGGAGTGGACCGTTCGCATGGTGCGGGACGACTACCGGATGCTCGAGCGCATGGTGGATCTCCTGGATGCCGACGGTATGGATCTGTCGTCACTTCCCGAGGATGTCGCCACGGAGCTGGACTCCGCGCTTGCCGAATGTGAGGAGCCAGGGAAGATGATGTCCGTCGTGACCTCGCAGTGCGTTCTCCACGCAAGGGCCCACCTGGAGCTGTACGCGGACGCGTCGGCCGATCGGGGGAGCGCGGCGGAAGGCAGTGAGGATGCGACCGTGCTGAATCGCGCCTACCTGGTTCCCAGGGACGGAGCCAAGGCGTTCCGCAAGGCCCTCGAGAGCCTCGCTTCGCAGTGGACCGGCCTGGGTATCGGCTTCGAAGTCAGCGGGCCGTGGCCGCCGTATCACTTCGCCGAAGGATCGGTGGAGTCGTAGGTCGGGATCAAAGCGGAGTCCATGTCGTGAGCGGGGCACCACTCGCTTGTCATGGCCATTCTCCCCCTCGAGACCGAACGTTTTCTCGCCCGGCGGTACCTGAGGGGTGCGCAGGGACGGCCCGAGGGGCGCCGTTTTCTACGGTTCGTGGTGTACATCGCGGTCGGCGGTGTGGCCATCGGCGTGGCGTCGCTACTGCTCGCGCTGTCCATCGTACGAGGGTTCACCCGCGAGATCGAAAACAAGATTCTCGGATTCGGCTCCCACGTGCAGGTCGAGAGCCTGCGTGATGCTCCCCTGGACGAAGCCGACGCGCTGCAGACCCGACTGTCGGAGCGCGAACAGGTCCAGGCGGTCTCGCAGGCGGTGCAGGAATTCGTCCTGCTCCGTCATTCGTCGACGGAGATCGAAGGGATCTCCATATGGGGCACGAAGGCGCTGCCCCCGTTCGTAGCCGGGAGCCTGGTGGCCGGCTCGGATCGGCTCACGGCAGATCCCGACGGCAATCGTCCCATCGTGGTAGGCCTGCAGCTCGCCCGGCGCCTGGGTGTGGAACCGGGCGACGAGGTGACGGCGTTTTCGGTCCGTGGAAACGGCTCGGGCCCGCGCAGGGTACGTGTAAGACCGTTCGTGGTGTCCGGTGTGTTCGAGACGAATCTGGACCGGACCGACGACCAGTTTGCCTTCGTGGATATCGACGAGGCCAGGGACCTGCTTTCGTACCGTCCGGACCAGGCGTCCCGGATCGATCTGGTCCTCGTGGATCCGAGCCAGGCGGACTCCGTGGCGGCATGGATCGCCAGGGACGAGGGGTATCCGATCCTCTCGAACTCGATCTACAGGGTTCAGGCGAGCCTCTTCGCCTGGGTGCATCTCCAGCAGCAG
The DNA here is from genome assembly GCA_024640835.1 of Bacteroidota bacterium. Taxonomy (GTDB): domain Bacteria; phylum Bacteroidota; class Rhodothermia; order Rhodothermales; family UBA10348; genus JAHEEH01. The sequence goes on along the minus strand of JAHEEH010000200.1, from coordinate 1,932 downwards.
ATCATCCCAATGGTGATTGCGGTCATCATCCTGGTCGCCGCCTTCAATATCATCGGCACCCTGCTGATGATGATGCTCGAGAAGACGCGCGAAATCGGCATCCTCATGGCCATGGGAGCCACTCCGACACTGTTGAGGAGGACGTTCCTGCTGCTTGGAGCGCTCATCGGCCTCACGGGCATCGCGATCGGCGAGGCGCTGGCGCTGGGTCTGGCCCTCCTTCAGCAGCGATTCGGCATCATCCCGTTGCCGCCGGATGCCTACTTCATGAAGACGGCACCCATTCAGCTGGCGGTCATCGATTTCGTGGCGGTCGCGGCGCTCACGGTGGTGCTCTGTGCACTGGCGGCGTATCTGCCCGCCCGCTTTGCGGGCCGCGTCGAACCGATTCGCGCGATCCATTTCCGGTAGTCGCCCCATGAGCCGACCCGAAGTCACGGTGCTGCTCTTCAGTGTCCTCCGCGATCGCGCCGGCACGGACCGCGTGGTCCTCGGACTCGACGGGATCCGGACGGTCGGCGAGGCGGCGGACAGGGTCTTCGCCCGCTACCCGTCGCTGGCACCGTACCGGACCGTGGTGCGTTTCGCTCGCAACCAGGTCTACGCCGATCGGGACCAGCCCGTGTCGCCTGGCGATGAGATCGCCTGTATCACGCCCGTGAGCGGAGGCTGAGATGACGCAGCCCGCCGATACGATCTCGTTGCACCCGGAGCCCCTCGATCTCGCCTCGGCGCTCGATGCGGTTGCGGATGAGCGATCCGGCGCGACCAACGTCTTCGTCGGCACGACACGGCGCTACACGGGCGGTCGGGAGACCGAAAGCCTCACGTACGAAGCGTACGAGCCTATGGCCGTGGCCGAGATCGGGCGCATCGTGGAGGAGGCACGGTCGCGCTGGGACATCCTTCACTGCGCGGTGCAGCACCGGCTCGGAATCGTCGGAAACGGAGAGGCCAGCATCGTGATCGCCGTATCGACCCGCCACCGCTCCGATGCCTTCGAGGCGTGCCGTTTCCTGATCGACATGATCAAGCAGCGCGTGCCGATCTGGAAGCGCGAATCGTGGAGCGACGGAACGTCGGAATGGATCGGGGGCGAGAGGCCCTGACGCGCCCCGGGGGTTCCTCAGACGGGGATCCCTGCCGCCGAGAGGCTTTCCTCGATCCTGGCCAGCGGGTCGGGGCGGGTATCCGGCTCGAACGAGAGCCCCGTGACCTGCTCGAACAGTTCGATGTAGCGGGCGGCCACCTCGACCCGGAACTCGTCCGGAAGATCGGGAAGCGCCTGGCCTTCCAGGCCGCGGAACCCGTGCTCCATGAGCCATTCGCGTACGAACTCCTTGGAGAGTTGCCTCTGTGGAAGGCCTTGCGCCAGAAGCTGTTCGTAACTGTCGGCGTAGAAATATCTCGAAGAGTCGGGCGTATGGATCTCGTCGATCGCGACGAATCGGCCGTCCGGCGTCCGACCGAACTCGTACTTCGTATCGACGAGTATGAGGCCGCGACGCTCGGCGATCTCGGTGCCGCGGGCGAAGAGCGCCAGGGCGTAGGCCTCCAGTTCGTCGAGATCGGCCCTGGTCATGATGCCCTGCTCGAGGATCTCGGCATGACTGATGTCCTCGTCGTGACCCTCCACGGCCTTGGTCGACGGCGTGAGGATGGGCGTCGGCAGGCCGTCGTTCTGAACGAGTCCTTCCGGTAGCGGCTGGCCACAGAGCAGCCGGCCTCCGCCGCGGTAGGTGCGCCAGGCATGCCCGGCGAGATAACCACGGACCACGAACTCTATGGGAACCGGCTCGCAGCGGACCGCTACGGTCACGTTCGGGTCGGGAATCGAGAGGATGTGGTTCGGCATCACGTCCTCCGTCTCCGAGAAGAAATACGCGGCAAGGCGGTTGAGGACCTGTCCCTTGAAGGGAATGGTCTGGCGGA
>JAHEEH010000199.1 GCA_024640835.1 Bacteroidota bacterium | reverse complement strand
CCTGGGCCGCGATCCGTACCTCGTCGAGGGCTGGCTCACGAAGCCCCACCACGCGATCGAGAAACTCGGCCCGATCCGCGACCCGATGATCGGGATCTGCGTGCACTGGTTCTACGGACCGCACACGACCGACGGCGTGGTCGGGAAGGACAATCCGCTCCTGTTGGCGAGCAACTTCTCGGGACAGTGGCCGGGGCTCGTCGGCCTCCTGAATACCGGGGCGTGTCTCGCGAGCCTGAACCGGCCTTTCTCACGGGTCTGGACCGAAGCCGCCGACTGGACGAAGGACGACCTCTTCATGTCGCGGCTCGAGGAGTGGTGCGAGGAGGGCTCCATCGTCTACGACGTGGACTCGCTCCACTTCCAGGAAACCGTATCGCCGGAAGCAGCCGCGATTGCCACGACGGTCGCACGGGGCTTCCGTGACCGGCGGGCCCTCATCCTGATGCTGGGCGATACGTCGATGGGCATGATCAACGGCTATTTCGGCCCGCGCATGCTCACGCCGCACGGTTTCACCGAGCACAAGATCGACCAGGCCTGGATCGTCGACCGGGGCAAGCGGATCTCCGAGAAGCGGATCGACGAGGCGTTCGGCTTCGTGCGGGAGAAGGGGGTCACCTTCCACTGGCGCGAGGAGGGCGCGGAGGACTTCACCGAGGACTCGACCCGGGATCAGCTCCGCGACTACCTGGCCGTCCTCGACATGGTGAACGAGTACAGGGCGGACTGCATCGGCTGGCAATACCAGCTCGGACTCATCCCACTTCGCCCTCCCTCCGACTTCGCCGAAGGGCTCTTCAACTCGACCTGTCGCCCCGAATCGAACGGCGACACGATCGTGACCTCCACCGAGGCCGACCAGGGCAACGCGGTCCCGATGGAAATGATGAAGCGGTTGCTGAAGGCCAAGGGACTCCACCAGTCCGTCGCGTTCCACGACGTGCGGTGGGGCGGCGAGCACGAGGGCCGGTTCGTATGGGTGCTGCTGAATTCCGGATCGACCGGCGCCTATCCGTTCAACCACGACCCCGACACGCTCAAGGGCGCGCACAGCTACCGGCAGGCCCGGATCTACTTCCCGTTCGCGGGCGGCACGCTGACCGGCGAATCACTGCCCGGCGAGGTGACCTGGTCGCGTGCCTACATCCGGAACGACCAGCTCTGGATGGACGTCGGGCGTGGCGAAGTCGTCGCGCTCCCGGAGGCGAAACGGGACGCCTGGTGGAACGGCACCAACCGCCAGTGGCCGTTCATGGCGGCGGACCTGGGCATCGGGCGCGACACGCTGATGGCCCACTACATGTCGAACCACATCGCGGTCGCGTACGGAAACGTCTTCGAGGAGATGATCGCACTGTCGCGGGAGCTGGGGTTCAAGGTGCGGGTGCTCGCCGACACGTGACGCCTGATCCAGCCTGGACTGGTCGATTCAGGACCGCAGGGCACCCCCCCAGGTCGATCGCGATCCCGCTCTCCCCGACTGGAGATCGCGGAGGAGTTCGGCGGCAGAACCGTACCGGGCTTCGGGATCCTTGCGGAGGGCCGTCCGAACGGCGCTGCTCAGCCATGACGGGACTTCGGGGCGGAGGGTCTCCAGGGGGGCGGGCTCGACCTCGCGGATGCGTTGGATGACGACATCGATCGTGTCGCCGGGAAACGGCCGGCCACCCGACAGCATCTCGTACACGACGACACCCAGGCTCCAGACATCCGTGCGGGCATCGAATGCCACGCCGCGTGTCTGCTCCGGACTCATGTACGCGGCCGTACCCAGCAGGCTACCCCTGGCGGTAATCGTCGTCATACCCCGGATCTTCGCGAGTCCGAAGTCGACGATCTTCACCTCGCCTCGGGCGGTGACGATCACGTTAGCGGGCTTCAGATCGCGATGCACGATACCTGCCTCGTGAGCGCACGACAGCGCGTCGGCCATCGCCGTCGCGTGTTTGAGTGCTTCACTCACCGGGAGCGGCCCACGAGCGATCTTCTCGGCCAGGGTTTCCCCATCGCAGAAGGCCATCGCGATGAACAGGCGTCCGTCAGGCGTCTCCCCGATCTCGTGGACCGCGCAGATGTTCGGATGGTCGAGGCGCGAGGCCGCGCGGGCTTCACGGATCAGGCGCAGGGCTCCGGATCGATCCGCGCCGTGCTGAAGAGACAGAAACTTGAGCGCCACGGGCCGGTCCAGGCGGGTGTCGTGGGCGCGGTAGACGATCCCCATGCCACCTTTTCCGATCCGCTGCAGAATCTTGTAGTGGCCTACCTGCCCCATGCCGTCCACCGGATCGGTTCCCGCGTCGTCCAGCGTAGCGGATGCCGGGAGGGGCAGGTTCTCCAGTAGGTCACGAACCCCGGCGTTGTCTCCGGCCGCGGCGGCCAGCATCCGATCGAGCTGATCCCTCAGCGCCCCGTTTCGACCGCATGCACGGTCGAGGAATTCGGCCCGATCGTCATCGTCCAATTCCAGGGCCCGGTCGAACAGGGTCCGGATCTGGTCGGGCCTGGAGGGTGGGACCTGAGTCTTCATCGATTCAGGCAGCTGCCGCTATTCCGCCTCCGCGCACTATTCCCGGGGCGATTGGAGACTACGATATCATCCGATCCGTCGTGGCGCTGCGAGGGTTCACCGGAAAGTCGGCACGGACGATCACCGGTCCTCTGACGCCTCGCCCCGTGTCACCATGTCACCCCTCCGCGGCCATCCACGCCAGGGCAAACCTGAGATCGCGGAATACCGTCGGCTGCGACAACTGCATCATGTCTCCCACTTCCTGCTGGGTGAGTCCGGCGAAGTACCGCAGCTCGACGACCATGGCGGCCCGCGGGTACGCTGACTCGAGCCTTTCGAGCGCCTCGTCGAGCGCCAGCAGCTGTTCGGGGTCCGAAGCGGGATCGGGCAGTCGCGACTCGTCCAGGGTGGTGGCGTGCACGGCCCCTCCCCGCTTCTGCGCGGTGCGACGCCGGGCGTAGTCCACCAGGATGCGACGCATGGCCCGCGCGGCCATGGACCAGAAGTGGTTTCGATCCTCCCACTGCACGCGCTCGATGTCGATGAGCTTGAGGTAGGCCTCGTGCACCAGCGCGGTCGTGTTGAGCGTGTGCCCAGGACGCTCCGACCTGAGCCTGGCATGGGCGAGACGCTTCAGGTGCCGGTAGACCACCGGCATGAGGTCGTCGAAGGCCTGCTGGTCGCCCGCGCTCCAACGCTGCAGCAGCTGCGTGATGTCTGGCGACTCTGCCATGTCCGGGTCGTCGGTGAGTGAGCGACCGCGCCGTCAGAGCGAATCCGGGACGGGGTGAATAATCCGCCCCCGTTTGCCGCCTCCGTGGACAGACAATGCCCGGACGGTCGGTGACTCGAGCAAGATAGACCGCGGAAGGGTCTGCATCGACCGCCGGGCTGCCCCACCATGGCAGCTTCGAAGCAGCGGATATCGAGCAGTCGAACCCACGGTCGTGCCCGGTCATCCGGCATCGGTGCTGCAATCAGGATCACCAGCGCCATGCCCAGCTTCCAGGCTCCCCGGCCAGGCTCGTCGGCTCTACGACGCAGCGCCTTCGTAATCGCAGCACTCGTCGCCACCTCGGCGATCGCAACGGCACAGATCATCCGTACGGAATTCCTCGGTGAAACCCGCTACGTCCGGATCGGAGATCAGGAGATCGCGGCGTACGTGGACCCGGCGACCCATGCTCCCACCTGGATCATCGACACGCAGCTGCTCTCCGTGGGCGCCGGTCCGACGGGAGAGATCAGGTCTGAATCGGAAGCGGCCGCCCGGAGCGCCGCGTTCCTTGTCGCCAACGCCGAAGCTTTGCGCATCGACATCGCCACCCTCGGCCCGCCGCTCGTCCGTTCGTACGGTGACCTCTGGTTCGTGCGGTATAGTCAGCAGTTCGGCATTGTCGAAACATGGCGCACGCGCGTGGCGATGACGATGGACCGGCGGGGCCGGATGGTCGCCTTCGGTGCCAGGGTGTTGCCCGATGGCGCGCCCGCGACCACAACGGGCGGTGCCGATACGGCCATTCCGAACCCGGTCGACCCCGCAGACCTGGAGAACAGGTTCGTCATGACCGTGGCCGGGAGTATCCCTGCCCGGGAAGGCTGGACGGACGGTGTCCGCGCACCGGACGACGGGAAGGGAAGCATCTCCGGCCGCGTCACGGCGAACGTCTACCGCACACCGGACGACTACGAGACGATTCAGGAGAGAGTGACCGGGGTCGGATTCAGGGGCGGGCGGGTGGACCTGGTGTCCCAGGGTGGTTCTGCGACCGTTTTCGCGGATGACCAGGGACGGTTCGAGTTCAAGGGTCTCTCGTCTCCGGGCTCGTACACGCTTCGATTCGTCATGGAGAATGACCGGGCGCGGATCGTTCAGGGGATCCCCGACTCGTCCACGATCAGGATGACGCCCATCCTGCTGGGCGGCCCGGGCGCACACGTCGTCCAGGATCTGGACTGGGGCTGGGGAGACGATGGCGACACCGTGCTGTCGGCCACCGCGGCCGCCCTCACCACCCTGTACCACGTCCGGCTGATGGATGACTATCTCCGGCATGATCTCGGCTTCGGCGGCATGGCAACCAGGGACCGGATGGACATTGAAATCCACCAGGCGCTGCCGTGCGGAGCATGCACGTACCCCAGAAGCCACGCGATTGTCCTCGGCCAACCGAACGCCATGTCCGGCGAAGTCGCGATGCACGAATATGCCCACAACGTACTGTTCGCCCTCGGTGGCGACCGCGAGGTCCAGCGCCAGGTCTTCGGGGGAGACCCGGACTTCGACCTCCGGGAGGCCTGGGCCCTTGGCGAGGGATTCGCGGACTACCTGGCCTGCGCGGTCACCGACAACTACGCCTTTTGCGGGCCCGGCAAGGCGACCGGAGAC
>JAHEEH010000198.1 GCA_024640835.1 Bacteroidota bacterium | reverse complement strand
ATACTCCACCCGATCCACCGGATCCGATCGTGAAGGAGGTCGCGAGGATCTTGGCGAACGCCAACGTGGCGAGGATGGCGAGCGGGAGCGTGCCGTTCATGGCCTGCTGCAGCCAGCCGTAGCTCGATCCCAGGATGGGCGGAAAGAAGAACGCGATCAGGCCCACGAGCAGACCGCCGACGGCCGGTTTGAAGACCTTCGGAATCCGCATCGGCTCGAAGATGCGCCGCTTGATCCCGTAGAACAGGTCCACGTAGACGATGCCCACTGCCGCGCAGAGCAGGGCGAACACCACCAGCGGCAGAAGTTCGAGGGGACTGACGTACGCGAAATCCGGCGTCGCGAACACCGTGCTCGATCCCTCGATCGTCGAGAACACCGAGTACCCGGTCACTCCCGCGATGACGGCCGGCATCAGGGCCTCCGTCTCGATGTCCTGCCGGTACAGGACCTCCACGGCGAAGAAGGCCCCTCCCAGCGGGGACCGGAAGATGGCCCCGACGCCCGCCGCGACACCGGCAACGAGCAGCATGCGCCTGTCCCGCTCGCTCAATCCCAGTCGCTGCGCCAGGAGGGAGGCCAGCGCCGCCCCGATCTGGGCGATCGGACCCTCGCGCCCCGCGCTTCCGCCCGTCCCGATCGTGACGGCCGAGGCGAGCGTCTTCACGACGGGAATCCGGGGTCCGATGATGCCCTGGTTCCTGTGGAAGGCCCGGATGACCGCATCGGTGCCATGACCCTCGGCCTCGGGGGCGAATCGGAACACCAGCCAGCCGGACAGGAGTCCACCGAGGGCGGGCACGATCAGCAGCAGCCAGCGCCGGGAGGGCGTCATGGCGCTTTCGAGGTCGAAGACCAGGCCGGCCGGGGCCTCGCCGCCCGCCTCGGGCATGTCGTATCCGACGAGGTTCAGCAGCAGGCCGTCGGACGCGAGGTTGACGAGGTGGGTGAAGATGATGGCGCCCAGCGCCCCGATGACGCCTACGAGAGCCGACAGGATCATCCAGCGACCCGTAAGTCGCCAGTCCAGGTGCTCTTCGAACAGCCGGAGCTTGGTGGGAACGAAGGTTCCGGCCCGAAGCAGGTCTAGTGGAGGGAGCCGCATCGATGGTCCGTTGACGGACACAAGGTCCGACGCCGGAAGCAAGCGGTCAAACATGCCGGCCGCGCCCCACGTCCCGGGGGATCCGTGGCGATTCGCACCGGATCAAACGTGCAGGGGAACGGTATCTGTCCGCGCATCGGAATCCAGGCTCAACCAACCGCTCCGGATGATGACCAACCCGCTCCTCCGACGCACGGCGAGCCCGCGAGCGACCCTCGACCTGTTGCACTTCGCCGGGGCCCTCGTGGGAATCCTCGTGGTCGTCCACCTGTGGATCATGGTCGATCGCGGATTCGATCGTGGCTGCTTCGGGTTCAGTGAGCCCACCGCCTTCGTCGGATGCGAGATCGTGACGTCGTCTGCCGCGGGCAGGATGTTCGGCATCTCGAACGCCGTCTGGGGGCTCGTCTTCTACCTGGGCCTGGCCGGGCTCTCCATGCTGGCGGGCGTTGCGGGAAGGGGAGCGAGACCCGTGTGGCGACGCCTGCGGGCCGTCGCGCTCACGATCGGCATCGTGTACAGCGCCTGGCTGGTCATCGTCCAGGCCACCCAGATTGGAGAGTTCTGCCGACTCTGCCTGATCTCCGCCGGCATCGTCACTTTCCTCTTTTCCCTCGTTCTCATCGAGCTGGCAACCGACCCGCCCGCCGATGCACCTGCCATGAAAAGACCAGCCCTATTTGCCGCCCTCGGACTGATTACCGTCGTGCTCGTTGCGGCCGACGTTTCGTACTTCTCGGGACTCCAGGTCGTGGAGGTGGCTGCGGATCCGCCTGCCCGGGTCGTCGGGGAGGACGAAGCGCAGGACGTAGAGGCCGCTCCGCTGGATGCTCCGGCCGTGGATGCATCAGCGTGCGAGTGGGACGATTCCATCCCGTCCGTCCAGGATTACCTGTCCCTGGTCACCTTCAGCGATCCGTTTCTCGGGGCGTCCACCGCACCGGTGATGGTCTACGAGTTCTTCGATCCCAACTGCGGGCACTGCCGTGCCCTGCACCCGGTCATCAAGCGGCTTGCGGAGTCGCACGGCACGACCGCGAGGATCTACCCGATCCCGTTCATGCTCTGGCCCGACCGCTCGCTGTTGCCGATCGAGGCCCTGTACGTCGCGGCGCAGGACGGCAAGTTCCACGAGATGATGGAGGCCCAGTTCGAGGGCGCCACCGGGCAGGGATACTACACCGTGCCCCAGCTGCTGCAGATGGCCGTGGATATCGGCCTCGACGAGGCCTCGTTCACGGACCGGCTGCGCCGCGGACTCAACCGCGACGCCATAGGGAGGCGACGGAACCAGATCGCGTCGCTCGGCATCCGGTCGACTCCGACCATCATGATCAACGGGCGGGTGGTCAAGTCGAGGTCCATGAGCTGCCTGGTCCAGTTCATCGAGGAAGCGGCCGCCGGCTGATGCGGGGCTTCTTCGTTTGAATTCCGAGTTGTCGGGCCGCCGGGAGGGGAACGGGGCGCGTACCTTGACGCTTCCGTCCACCATGCCTCCGAGCCCGATGTCCCAGGCCGTCCCTCCAGCCGAAGCCGATCATCTCGCCGTCAATGCCCTCCGGTTCCTCGCCGTGGACGCGGTTCAGGAGGCGAACTCCGGCCATCCCGGCATGCCGATGGGCGCCGCCGCCATGGCGTTTGCCCTCTGGAGCCGGCACCTGAAGCACGATCCGGAGCATCCCGACTGGGCCGACCGGGATCGGTTCGTGCTGTCGGCTGGCCACGGGTCGATGCTGCTGTACGGTCTGCTCCACGTATTCGGGTACGACCTGTCCCTGGACGATCTCCGCCGGTTCCGGCAGTGGGGCAGCCGGACGCCGGGTCACCCGGAGCGCGGTGACACGCCGGGTGTCGAGACGACCACCGGGCCGCTCGGCCAGGGATTCGCGAACGGGGTCGGCATGGCGCTCGCGGAGCGCATGCTCGCCGCCCGCTTCAACCGTCCCGGGCACACCGTGGTGGACCACCATACCTACGGCATCGTGTCCGATGGGGACCTGATGGAGGGCATCAGCCACGAGGCTGCCTCTCTCGCCGGTCACCTCGGGCTCGGCAAGCTCATCTACCTGTACGACGACAACGGGATCTCGATCGACGGTCCGACCTCGCTGGCGTTCTCGGAGGACGTGGCCTCGCGCTTCACGGCGTACGGATGGCACGTCGTCCGGGTGGGAGACGGAAACGATCTGGACGCCGTGGACGAGGCGCTGGACGAGGCCCGCGCGGAGCACGCACGGCCCTCCCTGGTCCTGGTCCGCACGCACATCGGATTCGGATCGCCCGCCAAGCAGGACACGTCGGGGGTCCATGGCTCGCCCCTCGGCCCGGACGAAGTGCTCGCCACCAAGCGCAACCTGGGATGGCCGGATTCCCCCGCATTCCACGTGCCGGAGGCCGTGTATCGTCACGCGTCCGATTGCACCGGGAGGGGGCGGGCCGCGCGCGAGAACTGGTCGTCCGCATTCCGGGAGTACGCAGGTGCGCATCCCGAGGCTGCCGCCGAGTTCGACGACTGGATGTCCGGCACGCTGCCCGAGGGCTGGGAGGACGCCCTTCCGCGATACGCCGCAGGCGACTCGCTGGCCACGCGGAAGGCGAGCGGCAAGGCGATCGCGGCACTTGCCGCCCGCATGGAGAACCTGGTCGGCGGCTCGGCCGATCTGACGCCGTCCAACAATACGGACGTCCCCGGCCGCCAGGCCCAGGGGCGGGAGACTCCGACCGGATCCTACCTGCATTTCGGAGTGAGAGAGCTGGGGATGGCCGCGATCTGCAACGGCCTGGTGCTCCACGGTGGGCTCAGGCCCTACTGTGGGACGTTCCTGGTGTTCAGCGACTACATGCGCCCCGCCGTCCGGCTCAGTGCCCTCATGGGGCAGCCGGTCGTCTACGTCTTCACGCACGACTCCATCGGGCTCGGCGAGGACGGTCCGACGCACCAGCCCGTCGAGCATCTCGCGGCCCTGCGTTCCATTCCGGATTTGGTCGTGCTCCGGCCCGCGGACGCGGCGGAGACGTCGGAGTCCTGGCGCGTCGCCATCTCGCGCACGGAGGGTCCCACGGCCCTGGCCCTCACACGGCAGAACACGGTGGTGAGTGCGGAGACGGCCGCGCGCTCGGGCGACGGCGTCCGGAAGGGCGCGTACGTGCTGCGGGACGGAGGGCAGCGCCCGGACGCGATACTCCTGGCAACCGGGAGCGAGGTGGGGCTGGCGCTCGCGGCGGCCGACCTCCTGGAAGGGGAGGGGACGGCGGTCCGCGTGGTCAGCATGCCCTCCTGGGAGCTCTTCGAGGCGCAGCCGCAGTCGTACCGGGACCAGGTGCTTCCGCCCTCCGTCACCCGCCGCGTGGCCGTGGAGGCCGGCGTGTCCCAGGGGTGGTCCCGGTACGTCGGGTTGGCCGGTCGAACGGTCACCGTCGACCGGTTCGGCGCGTCGGCCCCGGACAAGGTGCTCTTCGAACGGTTCGGATTCACCCCGGAACACGTGGCGGACGCCGTCCGGCGCACCGGCTGAGACTCCGGGGCGGTTTCGGGCCTGACGTCCGGCGCTTACTTTCCGGAAATCGACCCGGAAAGTCATGCCAGAGCCCGTATCCCGACGTGCCTTCATCGCGTCGGCCTCCCTGGCCGGAGCCGCCGCCGCACTCGGGGTTTCGCCGGACTCCGCGGAGGCCCGGTCCGTAGCCCGGGCTGTCGCTGTCGCGGCGGGCGACGACGCGATCACGGTGGACACCATAGCCGCGGCCGAGATCGTGGCCGGCATCACGTTCACGGCGGAGCAGCGTGAGCTCATGCTCGAGGACGTCCGGGAGCGGCTCGAGCTCTACGGCAA
>JAHEEH010000197.1:830-5017 GCA_024640835.1 Bacteroidota bacterium | reverse complement strand
CCGACCGGTACACCGCGTCGTTCGGGCTGTTGAACCGCGCGCCGTCGTACAGTGCAACTACGGTTTCGAACTCAGGAGCCGGATTGTCGAGGGGCGAAACCAGCCGTGCGACGCGCCGATCCCCGTGCTGGCAGACCACGAGGTGGCCGTCGGAATCCAGCAGCAGGCCGTTGGGACCGTTCTCCCCCTGGCGGGGCTCGGTGCCCGTGTACCCGGCATGATCCAGCCACACGCGCTCCCCCCCGGCCGCGGTCCAGAGATGGATCCGGTCTTCGGGCACGTCGGAGAACAGCAGGCCGTTCAGGGCGGGCACCCAGACCGGGCCCTCGGACCACGAAAACCCCTCGGCCAGGGTGTCCACCGAGACGTCGGTCGCCATGACCCGGTCGAGACCGGGCGCGAACCGCTCCACAACGGAGGCCGCTTCCGGCTCGGGCCCGGGTCGCGGCTCCACACAACCCGCGATCTGGAGCGCGAGAAGGGCGGCGGCAGTCAGGCCGATCGTGCGGTCAATCCACTTGAATGTGCGCATAAACGTCGGTTCCTCCGCTTGCCGTGAACGCCACCACGTCGTAATCCTCCCAGGTCGACCGGTCGTAGCCGACGTCCATGCCCGGCGATCCGATCGGCATGCCGGGCACGGCGAGACCCCGGATAGCCGGCCGCTCGGCCAGGAGCCGCTTGACCTGTTCCGCCGGTACGTGCCCTTCGATCACGTATCCGCCGACGGTCGCCGTATGGCAGGAGCGGAGGGCCGGGCCCACGCCGCTCCTTTCCTTGATGGGGCCGAGATCGCCCACGTCGTGTACCTCCACCTCGAAACCGGCACCGCGCATGTGCGCGATCCAGTCCCCGCAGCATCCGCACGTGGGTGACTTGTATACCACGACCGTCTCGGCGGCACTCGAGGCGTCCGTACAACCGGTCAGGACGGGCCCGCCGGCCGCGATCAGGAAGGCGGCGGCAAGAGTGACGAATCGCTTGTTCATGGGATTCCGGGCTTCGTTTCGTGCTCATCAGTGGGGGTCCCGGGACAATCGCACCCCGCCGCAAAGGTTCCTTGGACCGACCGCGCTTGCCCCCGCAGGAGCCTCCCGGTACCTTCAGGTCACCGGCCCGCGCACGAAGGGCCGGGACACCGATCGGTACCGAGGCGAGGCATGCATTTCCACATCGATGGCGAGGGCAAACACGCTGACGTCGTGCGGTCGGCGCTCGAAGCGAGGGGGCTGGGCGAGAGCCCGGCGGGGTTCCGGCCCTCCGCGGTGGCGTCCGCCTCCACCTGGGTGCACCTGGACCGGACCGCCGAGAGCCTGGAGCGCGCCGCGGGAGCGCTGCGTGCGGGCTGGAATACCGTCATCCGCTGGCCTGCCGACGCGCCCGTCCGTACGGCCGAGCGCCTCGTCGAGCTGGCCGAGGAGGCCGGCGCCCAGGTGGGCATCCTCCGTCCGCTTCGACGGTCCAGCGAGATCCGCCCGCTGATCCTGGACGAGCGTCCGGCGATCCTGACGGCCGCCTCGGACCTCCCCCAGGAGGAGGCCGTGCACGTGCGCGACGTCGTGGGGGACCTGGCCGACCTGGCGACGATCATTCTCGGGGCGGCCGGCCTGAGTCGCACCGAAATAGAATCCACACCGGACGCCGGGGGCATTTCCAGGGCGGTCGCCGCGACGGTGCGTTACCGCAACGGAGCCCTGGCACAGCTCTTCGTCTCGTTCGGCGACGGAGCGTCCCGGTTCCATCTCGTCGCCGCCGGAGGGGGCACCGTGCGACGGGCCGTTTCCCTCACGCCCGGGCCGTTGCCTCCGGGTGGAGAGGCGCTGGCGCGCGACGTCGTCGATTTCGCGGAGGCCGTGGTTCGCGGTTCGCTCGCTCCCGCCCCTCTCGCCGACGCGCTCGAGGCCCTGCGCATCGCCGAACGCATCGGGGCCACCGTTCGTTAGACGGGCCCACGCCACGTCCCCCGCCCGAGGCATGCCCCGTACCGACACCGATCCGCTCCGGGAAAGGCTCGCCACCCATCCCATCGCTCCGATCCTGCGACTGGTCGGATCCGAAGCGCAGCGGCTGGGCATCGACGTCTGCGTGGTAGGCGGGTTCGTCCGCGACCTCGTGCTCGCCCGCGAGACTCCGGACGTCGACTTCGTCACGCTCGGGCCGGGGTCGGGAATCCGGCTTGCGGAGGCCGTCGCCCGGGCGGCGGGCGGTTCGACGCTTCACGTCTACGAGAACTTCGGAACGGCGGCCATCCGCATTCCCGGCGACGACGGGGACGTGGTTCTCGAATTCGTGGCGGCCCGGCGCGAAAGCTACCGCCGCGATTCCCGCAAGCCTCTCGTGGAAGACGGCACGCGCGAGGACGACCTGCTCCGTCGCGATTTCCGCGTGAACGCGATGGCTCTCGATCTCTCGCCTGGCCGGTTCGGCACGCTGATCGATCCGCTGGACGGGATGCAGGACCTGGCCGTGGGCCTCCTCCGGACGCCGCTCGATCCCGACCGCACGTTCGACGACGATCCGCTGCGCATGGTCCGCGCCGCGCGATTCGCCGCCCAGCTTGGATTCCGCGTGGACGACGATGCGGTGGCCGCGATGCGGCGGAACGCCGCCCGCATCGATATCGTGTCGATCGAGCGTGTGACCGACGAACTGCAGCGCGTCCTGTGCTCGCCCGGACCCTCGACGGGCCTCGCCCTGCTCGAGGAGACCGGAATCCTGGAGCGCGTGCTGCCCGAGCTCACCGATCTCCGCGGCGTCGAGACCGTGGACGGGCAGCGCCACAAGGACAATTTCCGGCACACCCTGCAGGTCGTGGAGAATCTCCTGGAAGCCACCGGGGACCGGACCTGCGACGACACGCGGTGGCTGCGGTGGGCGGCGCTGCTGCACGACATCGGAAAGCCCTCGACCAAGCGATTCGCGAGGGGAACGGGCTGGACGTTCCACGGCCACGAGGACGTGGGAGCGCGGATGGTGAAGCGCCTCTTCCGTCGCCTGCGACTCCCGACGGACGAGCGCATGGACTTCGTCGAGAAGCTGATCCGACTCCATCACCGACCCGTGTCGCTCGTGGACGACGCGGTCACGGACTCGGCCGTGCGGCGCCTGCTGTTCGACGCGGGAGACGATGTCGAGGATCTGATGACCCTGGTGCGTGCCGACATCACCTCCCGGAATCCGACGCGGGTCCGACGCTACCTGCGCGCCTTCGATCGGGTGGACGAGAAGATGGTCGAGGTCGAGGAGAAGGATCGTCTCCGCCATTTCCAGCCGCCCGTGGACGGACTCGAGATCATGCGCGTCCTGGAAATCGACGAGGGCCTCGCGGTCGGCATCATCAAGAACGCGATCCGCGAAGCCATCCTCGAAGGGGAGATCGCCAACGAGCACGATGAGGCCTATCGCTACATGATGGCGATCAAGGACGACGCGCTTCGCCGCGGCCGCCTTTTCGACGAAGCCCTCGGACGGCTGGCCCCCGGGCAGCGGCGTGCCGTCGGCGCGATCAAGGAAGCCGTGACGTCGCCGGATCTTCCGGATGACGACGAGCGCGCCATGGAACGGCTCCTCGCGCTCGCCGGGGCGGGTCCCGACCCGGCAACCCCGTAGTCACCTCGGCCAGCGGCGTTTGGCTACTCCGCCTCTTCGACCGGGCGAACGTCCCAGGAGAGCATCTGCTCGATGTCCGTGAAGTCCTCCTCCCCGTCGGCGTCCGTGAACGCATAGTCGCCGTTCTTCTCCCGCATCAGACCCGTCAGGGCGCGCCACGTCTGGCCATCCTGATCGGTGAACTCGGCCGGGTACGGATTGTCGACCCGGTACGAGGGGTGATACGAACGGTAGGTCTTCGACGCCTCGTAGACGGCCGCACGCCGCGCTCCGGGCATCGTGACGCTCCGGCCGGTGACCTTGAACGGTGTGATCGTGATGGACGCCTGCCAGAAGCCGTCCTCCAGGTCCACGTACTCGGGACGCATGACCTTGAACTCTTCGGGATGCGGATAGGCGGAGCGCTCGGTGAAATCCATGAAAGTCGGCAGCGGGACGGAGGTGGGGTACTCTGAGCGCGGTTGTACGTCCGCTCCGTGGCGGGGTTCGGGACGTCGTGAAGGATCGACCGGGGGCGGTGGTTCCGTTATTGACTTGGTGTTAAGACCGTTATTGAGCCAAGTGCACCCGGCGACGAT
>JAHEEH010000197.1:0-820 GCA_024640835.1 Bacteroidota bacterium | reverse complement strand
GACGATCCATCGAATCCCGGGCAATTTGGAGTTCCCGTTTCGCAATAACGGGCTTGTCACGTCGTGGGTCGCGGGATTCGCTCGTCCGCGGCCGATACACCTTCGCGCACAAGCCTCTGCGGCGGTGGGCAGTCGGTGGACAAGTGTGGAAAAAAAGCGCTTGCATAACGGGGCATCCACGGATTAATTATTGACCAGCGCGACCGCCCCTCATCCCACCGACGGCCTTCATTCCTGAAAAGCCGTTATTCCGAGAGACGGTCATCGGCACGCCTCCCCGACGGCCGATCCGCGGCCCGGGAGCCGCCGCCCCGGCGCTACGGGGCCGCGCCGCTGCACGAAGCGGCTGTTGATCACCATCGAATCCTTGCTCTGCGAAATGCCGAACGAGAGGAAAAGCTCGCCCGTGACGGAAGAGTCAACCGCATCCGACATCGAGAACGGCCTGGTCATCGAACGGGTCTTCTCGACCGAAGGGCAGGACCCGTTATCGTCGGTCGAGTGGGAGCGACGGGACGCCGCGATCCGGAATCACGACGGAGAAGCCATCTTCGAGCAGAAGGACGTGGAGTTTCCCGTCTCCTGGAGCCAGCTGGCCACGAACGTGGTCGCGAGCAAGTATTTCTACGGCGAGGTGTCGCGCAGCGGGGAGCACCCGGCGAAGGGCGGCCGCGAGGATTCACTCCGGCAACTGATCCATCGCGTCACGCGGACCATCTCGGACTGGGGTACGGAGCAGGGGTATTTCGCGTCGCCGCAGGACGGCGCGCGCTTCTACGACGAGCTGACGTGGCTCTGCGTGAACCAGTACGGTTCCTTC
>JAHEEH010000196.1 GCA_024640835.1 Bacteroidota bacterium | reverse complement strand
ACTCGCTGCAATTGTCATGAGTGGGTTGGCATATGCGATGATCGGCTTTGCCTCCGCCTTGCTTTCCAATCCGGTTTCAGAACCCGGCCTGCAAGCGGTTCTGAGACTTCTGGCCTTGTTCTTGGGCGCAGTCGTGTTTTTCGTCCATATTCGATTCGAAGTCGTCCGCCTCTGCAGCACACCCCGGCATACGGCGATGTCTGCTTCCGTTTCCGTAGCAGTTGGGACCTTTCTCCTGGCCGTCCATGCGGTGAGTTCAGCGATGTTGGCCCCGTCGTCTACTATTGACTCAATCAAGTTGGCACTCGTTGTATGGCCGCTTGTCACTGGAGGCCTTGCGTTCTTCGCCTCATGGGGAATAGCGGGAATCCTCAATCGATGGCGCAATAGGCGACACTTCAAGTGACTAATGTGTATCGCTCGGCATAACCAGCGCACGGTTCGGTCTCGCACAATGGGCCCGATGATCTGCTTGAAGGGCGGACACTCGGCGCAAGTCCGCCCACCGTTGGGCGGACCAACAATGGACGCTTCATGACTGACAAGACGATGCTTGAAGGACGGGTTGCCCTCGTCACGGGTGGGAGCCGAGGCGTGGGCAAGGGTGTTGGCGAAGCGCTCGGCGAAGCGGGTGCCACGGTGTACGTGACCGGCCGCACGGTTAGCGGGACGGCCTTCGGCGCGCCCTGCATTCCGATTCCGTGCGACCACACGGACGACGGCCAGGTGGAAGCTGCGTTCGCCAGGATCCACTCAGATCGAGGTCGTATCGATTTGTTGGTCAACAACGTCTGGGGCGGTTACGAACGGATGGTCGAGGATGGCGAGTTCACTTGGAGCCGACCCTTCTGGCAGCAACCGTTGTTCCGATGGGACTCGATGTTCTCGGCGGGAGTTCGCGCCCATTTTGTCGCGAGCCAGCTGGCTGCACGGCGGATGGTGGAGCAGCGGAGCGGCCTGATCGTGAACATCTCCTTCTGGCCGGCGCAGAAGCACATTGCAAACGTCCCGTACGGCGTGGCAAAAGCCGCCACGGACAAGATGACCCGCGACATGGCGCACGAACTCCAGGAGCACGGAGTCGCGGTCGTCTCCCTGTATCCCGGGCTGGTGCGCACGGAAAAGGTGATGGAGGCGGCGGCGTACCTTGATCTCGGCAACTCGGAATCGCCGCAGTTCATCGGCCGTGCGATCGCCGCGTTGGCCGCCGATCCGAACATTCTCGCGCTGACGGGGTCAGTCGTCGTTGCGGCCGCCTGCGCGGAGAGGTACGGGTTTGTAGATGTCGACGGGCGACGACCGAAGGCCCTGACGATCGAGTCCGTATGATCGCGAAGCATGTGCCGCCCAACAAGCCGATCAGGTTGCTGCTCCGCTTCGCGTCCCGCAGGGTGTCGGCAAGGCGTTATCCATCGGGCACCTCGCAACAGACAGCCACTTCGAGTCGTGCACAATAAGACACACGTCAAATGGGACTAGTCACCAGCCCACAGGCCACAACGCGTTCCCGTCATTGGCTCGCCGTGCCAGCCCTGATGACGGCAACGATCATTTCGATTGCGGTCCTTGTTGATTATTCGACACATCAACAGGTGATATCACAGGCCATCACGCTCGACCTGGTATTGACCATACCGCTGGTCTATTGGCTGATCATTCGCAAGACAACCATTCCGAATGTCACGGTCGTTCCAGTGTTCATTGCTGGACTTCTCATAGCCGGAACTGTTCTTGCCCCGGCTGACCAGGCACTTCTCGTACAGATTCGTACATGGGTATTGCCCGTTGTCGAAATCTCCGTGATCACGTTCATTGTATACAGAGTCATCGTCTTCAGACGCCGGTATCGATCTGGGCAGGATCAGGATCGGGACGTATTCAGCTTGCTTAGACGAACTGCTTCGGAGTTCGTACCTGCTCGTCTTGCCTATATGCTGGCAACAGAATTAGCCGTTTTCTACTATCTGCTTCTGACTTGGAAGAAGCCGGTCCTTTCAAGTGGGGACTTCACATCTCACAAGAAGAGCGGAACGGTCCCCATTCTCGCAGCCCTCGTCTTAATGATTGTCGTGGAAGCTGCCGCGCTACACTTCCTTCTTGCAATGTGGAGCCCACTGGCAGCCTGGATATTCACGGGCCTCAGCGCTTACGCGGCCCTGCAAGTTGGCGGAATGGCAAGATCCCTTTCGCGACGGTTCATCTCAGTGAATCAATCGGAGATCACCCTTCGTTCAGGAATACTTTCTGAGGCATCTGTTCCGCTTCACTTGATCAAGTCTTTTGGCCCATCCACGCTACCCGTTGATTCGATCTCCGGAGGAGTCAACCTGTCACCGCTTGCAGGCATCGAAAAGGCCAATTTTGTCATCCATTTGACTGATTGCCTCGAGATGTCGGGACTCTACGGGAAGAAGCACACATACTCTTCGATCGCATTCTATGTCGATGATTGTCATGGGTTGAATGACACCCTGAGAATGTTGGCTGTATAGGCGGCGCATGTTGCGGTCTCGCAACGAGGCCGAGAAGCACTACGTCACCGTACTTTTCGGTATGTTCGAGATAGTCTGCCCCCGAGACAGCCCTCACCGGACCGCATGCGGCCGCACACACCCGGTTGCGCGTGAGCACTCGAGGCCGCTTCCACCCGGACGGAGATACCCCCAGCCACGCCGGAAATGTCCAGAATACTCGTAGACCCCCTCAATCTGAACTACGTGCTGGTGGGACTCGCTGCGCTCACGTCGGCGGCGTATTTCATCCGGGTCAGGGGCAAGACGGCATCGACGTGGTACATGCTCGGCGCGCTCATCGCGATGGCGATATTCATCCTGGTGCAGGCGTTCTGGGCGTTCACGCACGGCGCTATTGCGGTGGAGGCCGCGTTCCTTCTGACGCCCGCCGGAATGGCGAGTGTCGTGGTGGGCGGCCTCGGAGGACCGTTTCTGGCCCAGGCCGCCTATCGGTTCGCGGGGAATCCCTTCAGACGGGAAGCCAACGGGGTTCTCATCGTCTCCATCCTGTCGATTCTGGCATCCACGATGTGGGTGTATGTCAATACGTCGTCGGCTACGGCGGTCTCCCGATGGGTCGTTGCCTTCTGGGCACTCTGGGGCGTGATGGTCCTGATCCGTAAATGGCGCCGCGCCGAGGGTTCGGGGCAATCCGCGCGTGACCGTTCCGGAATGCTCGCCGTCGCGGGGTTTCTCCTGGTCGTCGTCGCTTCCGAGGTCCTGTTCGGCTTCAACCAGTATCGCGGATCGCCTGGGTCGTTCGGCGTGTTCGTCCTGGGGCAGATTCTGCAGTTCACCGTCGTGTTGGCCTTCCCGGTGGTCTACGTCCAGTTCGCCAAGGAGCCCACGACGTTCCAGGTCAGGCTCGTCGGATTCGTACTGCTCACGGTGCTGTCCGTCTTCGGAGTGCTCGCTGCCAACGAGAGCGCCATGGACGATCAGCGGGCGGCGTTCGATCCGGCTCCCGCGCCCCACTCGCTGGTGTTCACACCGGTCGGAGCCGATTTCGACCTCAGGCGCACGTCCCTCTCCTTCGAAAGCGACATGGGAGAGGACCTTCGTCTCGGGGACGACACGAAGGCAGTCCTGGATCTGCCGTTCGGCTTTCCCTTCGCGGGTGACACCCTGCGCATGGTGGTGGTGAGTGCCAACGGGTCGATCGAACCGGCGAGCGCCGCCTACCCTTTTGGGAGCTTCAGCGAGGAATTTCCGACGGTCGCCGATCGACCGCTCATCGCCCCGTGGTACACGGACCTGAACCCTGGCGCCGGTGGATCGGTGCATGCACGCACTCATCCGGATCGCCTGGTGGTTACCTGGAGAGAGGTGCCGGAGTGGAATTACTTCCGGCCGCATAGCGTGCAGGCGGTGCTGCACGCGACGGGCCAGATCGACTTCAACTATTCGGAGCTCCCGTTCGACACGCACGTCGGAGCAAACGGCATTCTGGTGGGCCCGGGTTTACCCCTGGCGGGTGGGGCTGCCGGACTCACCAGCCTCGACCCCCTGACGGGCATCGGCCCGGTCGCCAATCCCATCGCCATCTACGACCGTCGCCTCGAATTCAAGGCGTACCTGCACCGTGAGACGATGCCGTTCGTGTGGGTCGTGCTCGGAACGATCGCGTTCGTCCTTCTCGTCGCGCCGCTCTTCTTCCGCCTGACACTCACCAGGCCGCTCGACCGGCTGCTCATGGGCATGCGCAAGGTTAACGATGGCGACCTGGAGGCCGAACTGCCCGTCTACGTGAAGGACGAGTTCGGTAACCTGGCCCAGAACTTCAACCAGATGACACGGTCACTCCGGACGTATTCCGGTGATATGGAATCGCTGGTTGCCGAGCGGACGAGGGAGCTCAACAACTCGCTCGAAACGCTGAAGGCAACCCAGGAGCAGCTTGTGCAGCAGGAGAAGCTGGCCTCGCTGGGGCAGTTGACGGCCGGCATCGCGCACGAAATCAAGAACCCGCTCAACTTCATCAACAACTTCGCCGAGGTCAACACGGAACTGGCAGACGAATTGACGGAGGCCGCCGCGAAGGGCGAAGACCTGACCGCGATCATCGCCGATCTACGGCGAAACGCCGAAGTCATCGCCGACCACGGACGGCGGGCGGACAGCATCGTCCGGTCGATGATGGAGCACGCCCGGCGCGGTGCCGCGGACAAAGAGCCGGTGGAGGTGAACGCCTTCGTGGAGGAATACGTCAACCTGGCCTGGCACGGGCATCGTGCCGCGAATTCGGGATTCAACGTCACCCTCGATCGGTCCTACGCAGACGACGCGGGCTCGGCGATGATGGTCCGGCAGGACATGGCGCGCGTGCTGATCAACCTTCTGGGCAATGCATTCGACGCGGTATCGGGGAACGGGGCGCAGTCCACTCCCACCGTGTCGGTTGCCACCCGCCGCGGGACCGCGGCCGACGGCTCGGGACCTGTCGTGGTCATCGAGATCCGCGACAATGGACCCGGAGTCCCGCCCGACCTGAGACAGAAGATCTTCGAGCCGTTC
>JAHEEH010000195.1 GCA_024640835.1 Bacteroidota bacterium | reverse complement strand
TTCACCGCCGCGAACCGGGGATGCTCCGGATCGGAAAGATCCACCACCGCCACCGCCATCCGCTTTCTCCGGATGAGCTCACGCCAACGCGGATTCCGGTTGAGCCTGGTCGTCAGACGGCGCTGAAGCGTAACGTCCGCGGCCGTTCGAAGCGGCACCCATTCCTCCGAGGCGACCCGCACGGGCAGGCCCGTCGAACCCAAGTCCTGGGCCCTGGCCGTCACAACCACGAGAAGCAGGAGCGCCAGGGCGAGGAGTCGTGTCGCCATGTAGGTAGCCGGCCGCCGGAAGGCTGGTGGAGGTGCCCGGGAAGGACCATTTCACCCGGGGGGTATCGGCATCGAAGTGCACGGAGGTAAACAAAGTTCCGCCGCCTTCCGCCGGTCGGCTCAGCGCGCTCCCCGGGCCTCGAATCCGGCCTGCTCGGACCACCTCCAGTGATGGTCCGTCGTCAGGTGCACGCCGCCTCGCCAGGCGTCGATCCCGGAGGTTTCGATCCGATCGAGCACGCCGTCCAGCACGGCCCGGCCGTCGTCCGTCAGCACCAGTCGCCCATCGCCCATGGCGTTCGGATCGAGGGCGGCACCGGCCTCCGTCAGGAGGAGCGGCCTTTCGCCGGCTGAAAGACCGGCCAGCAGGATCCAGTACGAGGCGTCGCCACGAAATGCGGCCTCCTCCTCTCCGCTGGTCCGGTCGAACAGCTTCTTCGGCGTGTCCACGCCCGAGGCCAGCAGGTCCAGCGTCCGGCGCTCGGTGAAGGCCAGTCCGCGGTCCGGATCGGGAAACGTCCGGCACCAGCGGCGCAGGGCCGGCGCCAGGAACGGAAGAGGCTCCGTGCGGCCCGAAGCGAGAAACGCCTCGACCGCGGCCGGCGTCGACGAGCGAAACGCCGCCCAGGCCATGGTCGCCGATCCGTATTGCGCCTGGGACGCCGGCGCCCGGGTCTTGAAATCCGCCTTCAACTCGTCGGTCCCCGCCGGGCCGATGAATCTGCGCTGCTGCACGAGGGACACGTTCGACCGTCCGTCCGAAAGCCGGGCGAGGATCTGGACGAGCTGGAGCTGATCGTACAGGTCGTGCTCGAACCAGAGCACCACTTCCGGAAAGTTCGGCGAGGCATCGAGCCGCGCGTCCCGCTCGGCAAACCAGCGGGCGATCTCGTCGAGCTGCCCCCATCCCCGATCCGCGACGAAACGGGCCCTGATCCGGGCAAGGGCCGAATCGTCCACGTTGCCCGGCACGGGACCATCCGTCAGCACGTCGTTCCAGGCCAGCAATTCGCCGGAAATACCGGTCGCCCGGATGGCCTCGACGGCCGCGGTTCCATTCGTAACGATGAGTCGATGAGCCACCCGATCCTCCTCCATTGCCGACGGACCCGTCCAACGTCATGCCTTGGCTGTCCGGTTCCCGCTGTTCGGGCGGACCCGGGCTAAACTGAGCCGGCGCGCGGCCGATACCGTGTGAAAGCAGGGCGAACACCGCGGCCGATTCCCTCAGACGCCGCTCCACCGCCTGGTATGCTGAACTCTGGCACGGCATACGCAGTCGGTCTGTCTGGGGACCAGGCAGTCCGATGGCCTCCGTGCCCTTACCAACGCACGGAATTCCCGCGATGCCGAAGCGCTTCAGACTCACCGCCTCCCTCCTCCCGCTTCTACTCCTTGCCTCGACGTCCGGTGCGCAGACCCTGCCGCCGCACGTCAACTACCACGCGCTGAACAGGCCCCTGCCGTCGCTCCACGCGTCCGCAGGACGGGCCAGGGGCGCGGGAGCCCCGTTCACCGGCGCGATGGTGGAAGTACCGAACAAGGCGTTCAAGCAGGATACCAGGACGCAGACCGGTACGGGAACGCAGACGGGCGTGGTCCAGACCGTCGTCTCCACGGGGTCGCCCGTCAGCGCGCTCCGGAGCTTCGACGGCGCCGACAACAACGACAATGCCGCGCTTCTCGGCTACCGGATGTCCCCGCCCGATACGGACGGCGACGTGGGTCCGAACCACTACGTCCAGATGGTCAACGTGGTCAGCACGGTGTTCGACAAGAGCGGCAACGAGCTCGGGGGAGGCACCTTCCCGACCAACGCGTTCTGGGAGGGCATGAAGGGAGCCTGCGAGACCTACAACCGCGGAGATCCGATCGTGCTCTATGACGAGGCCGCCGACCGCTGGCTCGTCAGCCAGTTTGCCTTCGGAAGCGTGTCGAGCACCCCGTATTCGCAATGCGTCGCCGTTTCGCAGACCGGGGATCCGCTCGGCGGATGGAACCGCTACGAGTTCGACTTCTCGAACATCGGTTTCAACGACTATCCGAAGCTGGGCTTCACCTCCGATGCCATCACCCTCATGGCGAACATCTTCGAGCCGCCGACGCTCACCTTCGGCGGAGCCTTCCTGGGCGCCCTCGACAAGTGGGCCATGTACGAGGGTCGGGATGCAGAGATGGTCGGTTCGGTCGTGAGCGGCTGGGGATTCGCCTCGGCGGACCTCGATGATCCCACGGGAAGCGCCGCCTATGTACCTCCGCTCTTCGCCACCGCGATGATGCGGGACGGCTACCTGGACATCTGGCAGGTGGACGCGGACTTCGCCGCGGGCACCAGCTCCGTGTACCGCGCGGCCGAGGTACCCATCGCGCCGTTCGGCAGCGATCTGTGCACGGCCTCACGCGAGGCCTGCGTACCGCAGCCGGCTCCCGGCAACTCGCTCGAGGCCCTGTCCGGCCGCCTGATGCCCCGACTGGCCGTCCGGGACTACGGAACGCAC
Organism: Bacteroidota bacterium; assembly: GCA_024640835.1. Taxonomy (GTDB): domain Bacteria; phylum Bacteroidota; class Rhodothermia; order Rhodothermales; family UBA10348; genus JAHEEH01. Next base: position 2,261 of record JAHEEH010000195.1, on the reverse strand, counting down.
CTGTCGATGGTCGCCGCCCACACGGTCGATGCAGGAGCCGGCCGCTCCGGAATCCGCTGGTACGAGATCCGGAATTACGGATCCGGCTGGCAGCTGTACCAGCAGAGCACGTTCGCGCCCGACGACGGGCTGTATCGCTGGATGCCGTCGATCGCGATGAACGCGGCCGGCGACATCGGGCTCGGCTACCTGGTGTCCTCCTCTACCCAGTTCATGTCGATCGGCGTCGCGGGCCAGACCGCGGCGGCGTCCGGAACCGGGCAGATCGACACGGACGAGGTCCTCTGCATCCAGGGAACGGGCTCGCAGACGAACTCGAACCGGGCCGGCGACTACTCGGCCACCAAGGTGGATCCGGTGAACGACACGTTCTGGCACACGAACGAGTATGTCCGGGACACCGGAAGCTTCACCTGGATGACCAGGGTGTGCGAATTCAGCCTGACCGGCGACGTGCCCGCTCCCGGGCCCGCGCCAGAGCCCACTCCCGAACCAACGCCGGAACCCACTCCGCAACCGGCCGGGGAGCAGTACGTCTGGTCCATCGCGACCGGCACGGCCGCCGGCAACAAGGGGCGCAAGTTCGGCACGTCCGCCGTCACGATCCTGGACGATCTGGGCCATCCGGTGGGCGGCGCATGGGTAAGCGGACGATTCTCCGGGGACTTCAATGAGTCGGGCGGCGGCACGACGGCGCCGGACGGGACGCTGCTGTTCCAGACGTCGTCCTCGAGAAAGCTCAGGGGGGACGGCACGGTCGACTTCTGCGTCACGGGCGTCACCCATCCGTCCCTTCAGTACAATCCGCAGCGCAACCCGGTGCCTTCGTACCAGTGTCCGGATGCCGCGACCACGGACAACGCGGACGTGTCCGTCTCCGCGGTCGTCGCTTCCGTCGTGAACGGACCCAAGGGCACGAAGCGGGGGTCGGCCGCGGTGACGGTGCGGGACAGCAACGGAAACGTCGTGGCGGGCTACACGGTGACGGGCACGTTCTTCGGGTCCCTTTCCGAGGGTCCGATCGAGGCCATGACCGACGGAGCCGGCATCGCCGCGTTCAGGACGTCGGGCACCCTGGACGCGAGCGGCTCCATCTCCTTCTGCGTCGCGGCCGTCGTGGGCGCCCTGCCGTACGACCCGTCCAAGAACGCGGACCCGGCCTTCGACTGCTCGTCGGGCAAGGGGGTGACGGCAGGGTTTGCCGAGACCCGGCCAGCCGGATTCACGCTGGACCAGAACTATCCCAACCCCTTCAATCCGACCACCATCGTGCCTTTCGTCGTCACCGAGTCCATGCCGGTTCGCATGGCGGTGTACGACGTGCTGGGCCGCGAAGTGGCGGTCCTCATCGACGAGGTGGTCTCTGCCGGACAGCACCGCGCCACCTTCGACGCATCGAGACTTCCTGCCGGCCTCTACCTGTACGTACTGGAGGCGCAAGGCCAGCGCGAGGTCAGGCGGATGACGCTGCTCAAGTAGCGCGGCTCCGCTTCGAGGGAAGAACGGCCCGGCTTCGGGGGGAGTCGGGCCGTTCTCGTTCCGGTCTATATTGACCATCTCTCCCACTCGACCGGTTCCGCCGTGCAAACCCGGGTCCTCGTCGTCCTCCTCGCGGTACTCGTCCCCCTGTCCTGTGAGCAATCCGCCACGGAGACGATGCCGGTATCCTGGCCGGGAGCGACCTGGCCGGTGTCCACACCCGCGGCCGAAGGCCTCCGGGGCAGCACCCTCGACTCCATCGATGCCGACATCCGGGCCGGCCGATACGGCCTCGTCGACCACTTCCTGGTCATCCGGCACGGCCAGCTGGTGTTCGACCGGCGGTACGAACGGGACTACGCGGCCGTCAACGAGGGGCGGGACACCACGGACACCGTCTACAACTACGATTCTCCCGCGTGGCACCCGTGGTACCGCGGCAGCGATCTGCACACGCTCCAGTCGGTCACCAAGTCCGTCACTTCGCTCGCCCTCGGTATCGCGATGGACCAGGGCCTCATCGACAGCGTCGGGGTGCCCGCGATGAGCTGGTTCGACGCGTACGATCCGGACATGAGCGATCCCAGGCGCCAGCACATGACCCTGCAGGACCTCCTGACCATGCGCAGCGGGATCGACTGGAACGAGATGATCTCGTACTCGGACGAGACCAACAGCGCGATCCTGCTCGAAGCCGCCGACGACTGGGTCCGGTTCGTCCTCGAACGGCCGATGCGCGAGGAACCCGGAATCCGGTTCGACTACAACAGCGGTGTGAGCGT
>JAHEEH010000194.1 GCA_024640835.1 Bacteroidota bacterium | reverse complement strand
GGCGCCCGCATCCGCGTAGGACGGAAACGGGATCGCCCACCAGTCTCCCGTGGCCTCGCGAATGGCTCCCAGGTTCAGGCGGTCGAACGCGCGCGCGATATCCTCCTCGGTCGGCTCGATACGCGACGTGACGCGAAGCCGGGAGCGCAGGGTATCGGCGAGGAACCGGTCCGCGGCGAATTCCACCGCCTCGGTCGCCACGCGATCACGGTCAAGCCCTTCGTCGATTCCCTTCAGCCCGAGGGCCTGGTTGCGGAGTGCGCGCCCGACGGCCGCCATGGGATGGTCACGCAGCTCTTCGAACGGCAGCTCCGGGAGCCAGCGAACGAACTCTCCTGCCGTAAACGTCCGTTCGGCACCGTCCATCACGAAGGTGACCAGCGGCGTCCCCGGCTCCAGTTCCCTGCGGACGTCGGCGATCTCGCCCCTGCTCATTTCCACCCGCGTACCCACTTCCTTTCCGCCCACGACTCTCGCCAGGGCCTCCACCACCAGGCGCGCCGCCGTGGTGTCCACCCGGGGGTTCAGCGATTCCATGAAGCTCCGGATCCAGCGGTCTCCTCCCAACCGGTTTCGACGGATCCGGGCACGTCCCTCGACGCTCTGGCGACGCATCTGGAAATCGTCCTCTGTGAGGAGAGGGTTCACGATGCGATTCTCGAGCCGGAGCACGTGCCAGCCGAAGCGGGAGCGCACGGGCTCCGAGATCCCGTTCGGGCCGAGGGCGAAAGCCGCCTCGGCGACGGCGTCGTCCAGGTCCCAGTACGAGGCCGTGCCCAGCATGCCCGCCGACGAGTCGTACACCGGCGTGTCGAACACCTCGTTGGCGAGATCGACGAAATCCTCCCCCTGCCGAAGAAGGTCCCGGGCGAGTTCGGCCTGCCTGCGATCCCTGAAGAACAGGTGCCTGAGTACCACCTTCTCCTGCGAGCGTCGGTACGCCTCCCGCACGTCCTGCTCGGTCAGGGGGGGAAGCGTCTCCGCGTACTCGCGCATGAAGTACTCGTTTCCTGCCGCCATGAGACGGTGACGCTCGACGTACTCCTCGAATTCCGGTCCGCTTCCCCATCCGCGGCGGCGGGCCTCCTCCGCGAGGAGACGGATCTGGATGAGGTTGTCGAGCTGCGCGTACCGCTCGACGGGCGTGTCGTTGCGGCCGCTCGCGAGGAGGCGCCCGATGTACTCCTTGTCGAAGCGCGCCCTGGAAATCCCGTGCTCGCCGATCGTGGCGACGGGGCGCCAGTCCCGATCCGGAGCAGAGCCACCCCTGATGATGAATACGACCCATGCCACCACGCCGACGAGGACGATGACGGCGACGATCCGGAGGAAGCGATCACTCGGCATGGAAGGGCAACGAAGGTCCTTTGGTCTCCTGAAGGATCACCGGACGACGATCCAGGGTCGCGAAAACGGCCGGCCGCCGATCTCCACGCGCATCAGGTAGACGCCGGCCGGCAGCGTCGATGCGTCGAACGCGCGCACATGACGACCGGCGTGCATCCAATCCCCGTCGATCAACCGGGCGACGCGGCGTCCCATGACGTCGTACACGGATGCGAAGACGCGGGAGTCATCGACCAGGTCCAGCGCGTAGTGGGCCAGGCCGTCGACCGGGTTCGGCCATCCCTCGATTCCCGGCGCGGCGGGAAGTTGCGGATCGCTCCGCTCCACGAAAACGCCCATCGGGAGACCCGTCGGTGACATGATCGCCTCGAGAGCGCCCGCCAGGAAGGCGACCGACGCCTGCCAGTTGATCGCCACCTCGTTGGACGCGTAGCTGCACACGTCGTCGACCCAGGAGCGCGCCGGCATGTTTACCGGGAAGGGATAGGTGCAACCGTCTTCCCTGCCCTTGTTCGGGCCACCCACCAGGAATCCCGGGACCGGATCCACCACCCCGTCCGCTTCGGAAGGTCTGTGGTGGGGGTGCATCGGCGTCCGGTCCCCGATGCCCGTGATGAACGAGTAACCGACCGCGTTCCTTCCCAGGAGATAGTCCAGGTTCGACTGTGCAGCGTGCAGGTAGCGATCGTCCCGGGTCCACTGCCAGGCGACGAGCAGCAGGTTGGCCTGGTTCGCGGCGATGGCGTTCGAGCCCCATACGAAATCCGGCGCCTTGCCGAAGACGATCTGGTACGCCGAAAGGCTCCCGTCGGTCTCGAGCTGGTCGGCCTGCTCGAGCAGGGCCGTGCGAAGTGCGGTCGTGTCCATCACCGCGCCCGCCAGGTCGCGATGATGGGCCAGGCTCCACAGTCCGAGCGTGGCCACGCTTCCCCAGCTCGGGACGGACGCTTTCCCGGTGACCGGGGGCGGATACTCGACCAGGAAGCTGTCCGCCTCGGTCGTGATGAACAGTTCGGCGGCCGCCCACTGGTATTCGTCGTAGACGTCGGCGTCCCCGTATTCGCCCGTGTTGATGTCCGGATCGAACGCGGCGTTCATCGCCCACTGCCGGTAGAGCAGGTCCTGCCCGTCACCATGCGCCCAGTCCCATGCCCGGAAGGCCCCGTCGAGCAGGGAATCCGCGAGGCTCGCCGTCGACGGGAAGCCGGCCAACACGCGGGCCCCGATCGCGGCGACAGCGGCAAAGTCGAGCGCGGCAGCCGCGCTCTTCTGCACCACGTACCGCTGCTGCGTCGCGACGTGCGGCATGACCATGCCCTCGAAGTTGGGCGTCGTGAGCTTGTGGTAGACGCCCCCGTCGTCGGGATCCTGCATGGTCATCATCCAGCGCAGATTCCACAGGACCTCGTCAAGCACATCCGGAAGCGCGTCTCCGCTCTCCGGAATGCCGGTCTCCAGCGCATCGAAGTACGCCGGAAACCGCTCGTAGAGCATCAGCAGCGTGGCCGTCGTGATGCCCGAGTTGACGACGTACTTGCCGTAGTCGCCGGCGTCGTACCAGCCCCGCGGGGACGTGATGGTCGATCCCGCCGGCCGCGCATCCGTGGCGGCCGAGGCGTGAACCCGCACGGACGTGTCGGGATGACCCGCCGGCCGCGCCCAGGGTCCCGCATGGGCCGGGTCCAGCGCCGTCGAGGCCCGGGCAAAGTAGAAGGCCTTCAGGACCGCGCGGACCACGTCTTCGTATACCCGCCTGCGGATCTCGAACGGATGGGACATGCCCAGCCCCGCCACGGTCAGCACGAAAGTCCCTTCGGTCGTCAGGTCCGTGAAGTCGGCGATCCGGGCCCACTCCTCGTAGTTCGCCGAAATCCACTGCTGCCGGTCGCCCAGGACACCGGAATACACGACCTGCTGCAGGTCCGCCGTCCTGATCTCGTAGGCGAGCGTCGGCGAATCGACGACCACGATCTTCTTGGGACCGTCCGTCCAGAACCCGACCTGGTTCAGCCGGATCTGCTCGGACGGCTGGGCGGCCGCTCGGCCCGCCACGGAGGAGACGAGCAGGAGGAGAACGATCAGGGAGCGACGCGTCATGAGGTCGGCATGGATGGGGCGCGCGGCAAAAAACGGAAGGAGCCGGGCACCGGCCTCCGTACGCTTCCGCACCGGCAGTGTTCGGGACGAAGGGATCGAGGTCGTTGAATTCGAGAACGATCGGGCAGACCGTTCGGACGACCGACTCCGGGCAGAAGCGGCGCCCGCTGGAGCGGCGCGCCCCAAAAGAGGAAGGGTGGGCGCTCCCGGAGCACCCACCCTTCCCGATCGCTCACCGCGGCATCGGGCCCATCGTCGGCCCGGCGCCGCTGCGGATTACCGCACCAGGAGCATCTTGCGCGCCTGGATGTGGCTCCCCGACTGCAGCTGGTACAGGTATACGCCCGAGGCGAGATCTCTCGCGTCGAAGCGCACTTCGTACGTGCCGGCCGCCTGGTCGGCATCAACCAGCGTACGCACTTCCTGGCCCAGGATGTTGAACACCCTCAGCGTCACCCGACCCGTCTCCGGCAGGTCATACCGGAAGACCGTGGACGGATTGAACGGGTTCGGGTAGTTCGCGTACAGGCTGAACGACTGCGGGACGTCCGACGAGACGCTCTCGACGCCGACCGCCGTGTACTTGGTGCCGAGCCACGTGTAGAACCAGTTCGCGGGCGAAGACCACGAGTTGTCATTGTTGAACGGCGAGTACGAGTAGACGGTCTCGCGGTTGGAGCCCGCGCCCGGGGTGTCGTCGTCGAACAGCGAGAAGTCGAGCGGCAGCCTCATGCCGTCCATCGGCACGAACTTCTCGAATCCGGCCTTCTGCATGGTCGCCAGCGGGATCCGGAGCTCCTTCACCCATCCGCCGGTCTTCGCACCCGTGTAGTACTCCCCATCGCCGTTCGTCAACTTCCACGCGCTGTCGATGTCCCCGCACGTGGCCTCGTTGCCGTACAGGTTGATGTGGTAGTCGGGCTCTGCCGCGTACCTGTAGCTGCCGTGGATCTCCCCACGACCGTCATACAGGCCGATGTACGGCTCGACGCCGTCGTACTCCCAGCGATTGGACGTGTCGTCGTCCGGAGCCGGCTTGTAGAACTCGTCGTTGACGTCGATGAAGAAGTACAGGTAGTCGCTGTCGAAGGCGACGTAGTAGTTGGCGGAGAGGTCGGCGGGGCTCGTCGGCTCGATGCCGTAGCCCACGTGTCCGAAATCTCCGTCGGGACCGACGTAGATCGGCTCGATGCCGCCCCACTCGTCCAGGTTACCGTCCGCCACGAACGATCCGGAAAGGCCCAGGGCGATCGTCTTGATGCCCTTCGCCGTCGTCGTCACCGACGTCGCCGTCATGGCCGGTACGCTCGTGTTCCCCACCCTGTCCGAGCACGTGATGGCGTAGTAGAGCTCCAGTGGGGAGTCCACCGCCGGGTAGAACAGCTGGTGGGTGTAGATCTCCGTGCCCTCGTCGACCGTGGCCACGAATTCCAGTCTCGCATCGTCCAGGCCGGTGATCGGCGTCGGGCTGGCGTAGATCGTGTACGTCTCGCCCGTCTCGTCCGGGACGTCGGTCCACGAGACCACGTTCGCCATCACGCCGCCGGAGGCCGCAAGGCCGGTCGGGGCCACAGGGGCCTCGTAGTCGGTCTCCTGGAACCCGTACGGCCCAAGGCGATCAAACAGGATCGTCCCGGTCG
>JAHEEH010000193.1 GCA_024640835.1 Bacteroidota bacterium | reverse complement strand
GCCCAGCTGGGTCGGTTGTATCTCGAGGCCGGCAATCTGGACCGTGCCCTCAGCGCCTACGATGCACTGGAACAGGCTTCCGGCGACGATCCCGTGCGGCAAGCGGAGGCCCTCTACGGGCGCAGCATGACTCTTCTCGCGCAGGGAAGGACGGACGAAGCCGAGCGGATCCTCAGGGAACTGGTTGACGATTCTCCCGACGACCCCGACACGGCTCCGGCCCACCTCGGTCTCGGGCGCATCCTGGAGATGCACGGGGAATTGAACCAGGCAGTGGTCCGCTACCGATTCGCGGCCACTCGAAGCCAGGGCGAGGCCGGAGCCGAGGCGCTGTACCGCCTGGGTTCGTTGCTTCGGAGAACCGGTGACCCGGGTGGGGCCATGGAGGAATTGTCGCGCATACCGGTCCGATTCGCGGGCTATACCGAGTGGATGGCCCGCGGCTACCTGGAGCAGGCCCGCTGTCTCAGGGACCTGGGTCGCCCGGGAGAGGCCGTCCGCATCTACGAGATCCTCATGGAGAGCTACCCCCAACATCCGACCGCCGAGGAAGCTCGGCGCGAACGGGCCGAACTCGCGGAGGGCTGATCATGAGCATCATCCGGACCCTCCCAGCCCTGTTTCTCGCTTCGCTCCTCGTCGTTCCGGCCGCACGTGCCCAGGACGATCCGGTTCTTCCGGACCTGGTCCCCCGCGAGGTCGAGATCCGGGGCGAGCTCACCATCCGCTTCCCGTCCCTGCGGCGACAGCCGCTCGTCGGATTCAATCCGCCGCCGCGCATCCCGGACGTCGCCGCCGGGCGCACACCGTTCGCCGAACCCTACAAGCAGGAGCGCGCCGACCTTCCCCCGAGCCCGCTGCGCTCCCCGGCAGCCCCGGCCGTCGCCTCCTACCTCGATGGTCCCGTTTTCCGGGGGCAGGTCGAGGGCGGAATCGGTCGGTACACGGAACGGTACGTCCTTGCCGACCTGGCATCCGGGACCTCTTCCGGCGCCCGGTGGACCGTGAACGGCTCGTACAGGGGACGCTCCGGATTCGAGGCCTGGCCCGGAACGGGGGTCCATGCGGAATACGGGCAGGGAGACTTCGCCGCACGTGGTGCCGCACCCGTCGGCGGGCTGGAATTGGGCGCCTCCATGGAGGGCGTGCTGTCCCGGTATACCCTGTACGGAGTCGTGCGGTCCGACGGAAACCCGGATGCCGCCTTCCCCGAGCGTGACGTCCGCGGCGGCTCGATCGACGCAACCCTCGCACGCCGTCGAGGCGCGGTCCGGTTCGAGGCTGGCGGTTCGTTCGGCGCTTCGTCCGTGCGGACTGATATCGCGGGTCCGGACGGCGAACTGGTCAGCGGGACGGACCGGGAGGATCGAACCGCGTCGCTCGACGGAGCCGTTGAGACCATGGGAAATCCGGTCGACATCTGGCTCCGGGCCGATTGGTCGAAGACCACTCCCGTGGCCGACGATCGCCCGTCTGCCGCCGCCGATCGGTACCTCGCCGGCGGAGGCGTGCGCCTGCACGTGGGGCGCGTCGGGCGGCTCTCGGCCGGAGCCGTGGTGGTGGGTGCCGGTCGGGACGCCCTGGACGCGTCGGAAGCAGACCGATCCTTCAGCTACGTGTCGCCGGACCTCCGGCTGGATGCCGCGCTCGGCCCCGTTCTGCGCCTGGTGCTTTCGCAGCATCCGCGCACGACCAGGGCCCGACTCGTTGACCTCTACGGAGAGCAGCCGTTCATCGTGGACGCGCCGGTAGTGGAGCCCGAGGTCTGGCCCGTCGATGCGCAGGGTCGTCTCGTAGCCGCGTTCGGACCCGTCGAGTTCGCGCTTTCCGCGGGCTACAGGCGCTCTCCGAACCGTCGCACCTTCTCGCACGACCCGACGAATACGATCGACTTCGTTCGCGGCATCTCGAATGTCCGCCATGCCAAGGCACGTGAGACCGATGCCGCAGTCGACGTCACGGCCTACTTCGGGGCCTCCGTCCAGGCAGGGGTCGGAGCGACCGTCCGCGACGGAAGGCTGACCGACCTCGAGACCGATATCCCGTATTTCGCACCGTGGACCCTGCGAAGCCTGGTTTCCGCTGCCCTTCTCGATGGCCGGGGCCTCGTCCAGATCACCGTGCGGGTAGAAGGTCCCCGGACCCGGGACCTGTACGGCGATCTGGATGAGCTGCCTGCATTTGCCGACATGGACCTCGTCGCCTCGTACCGGGTATCCGGGAACGCGAGTGCCGTGTTCCGACTCGAGAATCTCGGGGGCAACCGCCCGGAGTGGGATCGCTATCTGCGTCCTCCGACCATATTCACTGCCGGCCTCGCGTGGGAATGGTAGACGGTCGAATCAGGAGAGCCGTGTCCCTATCTTGAAAGCCTGAGCCCGCTCCAATCGTGCCTGTACCTCCGAGCGATTTCCTTCGTGCCCTGGTTCTCGTGGTGACCGAGCGGCTTCAACGCGGCGAGGACACCACGATCCCCGGTGTCGGCACCTGGACCGTCGAAACGGACCAGGATTCCGGCCGGGTTTCCATTCTGTTCAGCGAGGGCACTTCGGAAGATCCGTCCGTGGATCAGTCCCTCGCGGACCAGGTCGGGGCGGAAGTCGGTGCGCCTCCCGCCGAGGTAACGTCGCGCATCGACGGCTTCGCGCGGGCCGTACGGAGTCACCTGGAGGAAACCGGATCGGTCCTGCTGCCCGGCATCGGACGACTGACCGGCCGAATAGGCCGAATTGCGTTCCGACCGGAGCCCTTCTTCGCGGATGCGGTCGATTGGGACACGCCGGTCGTGTTCATGCCGGAGGAGAAGGAGGAAGATCAGCCTCCTGTCTCCGCTCAGCCCGAAGTACCGGCCTTCGAGGGGGGGGCTGTCGATCCGGACGAAGGGAAGGAGCAGCCTGCTTCCCGCTACGCGGCACCGGTCGCCCCCCCTGATCAGGTCGACCTTTCCGTTCCCGAGCCGAAGGAACCGCCCACTCCTCCGCCCCCTCCTCCGGCTCGCACCGCACCGGTTCGCCCGCGCAGGAGAGTACCCGTTCTTCCACTGGCCGTCGGAGCGATCGTCGTTGTTGTGGCCGTGGTCGCGGTCGTGCTGACGCAGGGTGGCCGGCCACCCCGGCCGATCGACACCGTGGCCGCCGCCGATACGGTGACGGCCGGCCTCACGGCGGCCGCGCCCGTGGATACGACCGCGGCCGCATCCTCTTCCACGGAGGTTTCGACCGCGATGGACTCGTCGCTGGCCGCCGCGGAGCCGGAAGCTGCGGAGCCCCAAGTTGAGACTGTAGCACCGACGCCGGGCACTCCGATTCCTCCCGCCGAGGTGCCGGCGGCCGCTCCTCCCGGGCAGGACTTCGACACGTCCTCCCCGGGCTACACGCTGATCGTCGGCTCGACCGTCATCGAGGCTGATGCCCTGCAGGGCATCCAGCCCTACAGGGAGCTCGGTCTCCCGGCAGCCGTCCTGGCCTATGTCGAGGACGGATCCCCACGGTACCGACTCGCCGTGGGACGCTACGAATCCGCCGCTGTCGCGGACCAGGCGCGACAGGAAATGACCGGCCGCCTTCCGGCCGGCACCTGGGTTCGGCGCATCAGACCCTGACACACCCGCTCCATCTCCATCTTCCGTCCATGATCCTCGCCTTCATCCAGCAGATCGCCGACACCGCGGCGAACCCGTCGCTCGCACAGGTCATTCCGCCCCCCGACCAGGTATCGACGCTCCAGATCCTCTCGGAAGGTGGGTGGGTGATGTATCCCATCATCCTGCTCTCGGTCGTCACCATCTACCTGTTCATCGAGCGCCTGATGACGCTTCGACGCGCCGCGACCGACCCGGCGGCCATCATGGATCGGATCCGCGACTATGTCCGGGCGGCGAACATCGACGGTGCCCAGGCCTTCTGCGACGCCCAGGACAAGCCGATCACGAGAATCCTCAAGCACGGGCTCGAGCGGCTCGGACGACCGATCTCCGAGATCCAGGATGCGGTGAACGCGGCCGGAAAGTACGAGGCCTTCGAACTGGAGAAGCGGACCGACCTCCTGGCCTCCATCGCGGGTATCGCTCCGATGCTGGGCTTTCTCGGTACGGTCACCGGCATGATCTCCGCCTTCCAGCAGATCCAGAACCTCCAGGGCAACGTCAATCCGAGCGTGCTCGCCGGGGGCATCTGGGAGGCGCTCCTGACGACGGCTGCGGGACTGATCGTCGGCATCCTGGCGTTCTTCTTCTACAATTTCCTGTTCGAGCGCATCCGGCGCCTGGTGAATGACCTCGAGCGCTCCGCGACCGAGTTCGTCGATCTTCTGCAGGCTCCGGCCCCGTCCGGCCAGTCTCGCGGACGCATTCAGGACTCCTTCTAGGGACACGCCATGTCTGCCATCAACTTCTCCACGGAGCGCAAACCGCTGTCGGCGTTCAGCCTGGCCGGGTTGGCGGATATCGTGCTCCTTCTGCTGATCTTCTTCCTGCTGACATCGAGCTTCATCCCGCAGTTCGGCATCCGGGTGAACCTGCCGCAGATCGACGCCTCGGCGCCGACGGATGCGCGTTACGTCACCGTAGCCATCACATCCGACGGGGACTACTACGTGGAGCAGGAGCGCACACCGCGCGAGGGGCTGCTCGACGCCGTTCAGCGCGTGGCCGGTGACCGCACGGCGCTCGTGCTCCGCGCGGACCAGGAAGCCACCGTCGGACAGTTCGCGACGGTCGCCGGTGTCGCCCAGGCCCTGAACCTCCGGGTCCTCATGGCCACCGAGCGGGTGGACCTGCGGCCCAACTAGACGGAGAACGGGCTCCCGGCGCGGCCTCGTTTCAGATCGGCGGGTGCAGCATCCGGTCGAGGCTCCGGTACTGGATGGCCTCGGCAACGTGTTCGGGATCTACGCCATCCGTTCCGGCCAGGTCGGCGATCGTTCGGGCCACCCTTCGGATGGCGACCGTCGCTCGCGCCGAAAGCCCGAGGCGCTCGATTGCGGCAGCCAGCATATCCTCGCATCCCGGGTCCAGCCGCACCGCGTCCGGTCGCAGCTGCCGTGCCGATCTCATTCGTCGTGCAGCCTCGACGCGGACCCTGATGCTCCCCGAGGTTTCGGC
>JAHEEH010000192.1 GCA_024640835.1 Bacteroidota bacterium | reverse complement strand
ATCTCAGGGAGAACGCGACGGTCGCCGCCATGCTGGCCTACCTCGCTTCCGAGGATCCAGAGAAGACCGGCCGCGAGAAGGCACTGCTCCCCGTCGACCCCCGCACCGGTCAGCCGCGTGAGTGGCGGGATTGCCGCCCGCCCAGGCGGACGGCGCCCCAGTGAGTCGCACGGCCCACAGACAAGACCATCGTATCGTCATGCAGCGCATTTCTGCCCTCCTTCTCGTCGCGTTCCTGGCTGCCGCCTGTGCGGAGCCCGAGCAGCCTCCGGTTCCCGAGACCATGCCCGCGAACGACGGCGTGCGCATGATCCCGGTCGACACGCCCTCCGGCACGTTCAACGTCTGGACCCGCAGGGTGGGTGACAACCCGACCGTCAAGGTGCTCCTCCTTCACGGCGGCCCGGGTGCGAGCAGCGAGTACTTCGAGGTGCTGGACCGGCATTTTCCGGAAGCGGGAATCGAGTACTACTACTACGACCAGCTGGGGTCCTACCGCAGCGACCAGCCGGACAGCGACAGCCTGTGGGTCACCGGACGATTCGTGGAGGAGGTCGAGCAGGTGCGGCAGGCCCTGGGCCTGGGGCCCGACAACTTCTACCTGCTCGGACACTCGTGGGGCGGCATCCTGGCCATGGAGTATGCCCTCAAGTACCAGGCGAACCTGAAGGGACTCATCATTTCGAACATGATGTCGAGCTGCCCCGACTACGACCGGTACGCCGAGGAGGTGCTCGGGCCGGCGCTTCCGCCGGACGTCCTGGCGGAAATCCGCAACCTGGAGGCGGCCAGTGATTTCTCGAACCCCCGGTACCAGGAGCTCCTGATGACCTACTACTACCCGGTGCACGTGCTGCGACGGCCCGTCGAGGAGTGGCCGGAAGCGGCCGTTCGGGGATTCGACCACATGAACCCGAACGTCTACGTCCTGATGCAGGGCCCGAGCGAATTCGGAATCAGCGGCAGACTCGAGAACTGGGACCGCTCGGCCGATCTCGGGCAGATCGTCGTGCCGACCCTGGTCATCGGCGCCACGCACGATACGATGGATCCCGCGCACATGGAGTGGATGGCGGGCCAGGTGCAGAACGGGCGCTTCCTGCTGTGCCCGAACGGGGGCCACATGGCCATGTGGGACGACGAGGACACGTACGTCTCGGGCCTGCTGGCCTTCCTGCGCGACGTGGATTCGGGGTCGTTCGGGACGGGTTCCTGAGCACGGGCGCGCATGGATTTCGAGATCGGGCTCCTGCCCAACGCACTCGGGCTCTTCGGTGTCGCCTGCAATGTCGGCTGGCCCTTCCTGCGCGGCCGGTCGGCCATGCTATGGGGCCAGACCGTCGGCTGCGTGGCGTTTGCGCTGCACTACCTGCTGCTCGGCGCCCACACGGGGTCGCTCATGGCCGCCCTGGCGGGGCTGCAGGCCGTGCTGGCCATACCGCTTGGACGTGATCCCCGGTTCCGGGTGATCTACCTCGCGACGCTCCCCGTCATCGCCGCGGCCATGGTCTTGTCCTGGATGGGCATCGCCTCCGCTTTCGTCGCCGTCGCGATGGGGGTGACGAGCGTCGGGCGGTACCAGACGAACGAGGTCCCGTTCCGGGCCATGATGCTGGCCTGCATTCCGTTCTGGAGTGCCCACAACGTGATCGTCGGCTCGATTCCGGGACTTCTTTCGGACGCCCTGTCGTTCGCCGCCGGAGCGTGGATGCTCTGGGTCACGGTACGCCGCCTCCGTGCCGTCGAACCCTCCCTGCCCTGAAGGAATCCGGTCAAGGTTGCGGTTCATAGATTCCCGGAGTTCAACTCCCCGGTATCCCGATGCGCCGCGCAGCCGTCCTTCCGTTCCTCTTCGTCCTCGCGGCGCTCCCGGCACACGCGCAGCCGATCGATTCCGGCCTCCTGTCGGGCCTTCGCTTCCGCAGCATCGGGCCCGCCACGATGAGCGGCCGCATCGTGGACCTCGCCGTGTCGGAACGCGATCCTTTCACGTTCTACGTGGCGTCGGCGACGGGCGGCGTCTGGAAGACGGTGAACAACGGCGTGACCTTCGAGCCCGTGTTCGAGCGCGAGGCCGTCCACTCGGTGGGGGCCATCGCCGTGCATCCGCGGGCCGACAGCGTGGTCTGGGTGGGGACCGGGGAGCGGGCAAACCGGCAGAGCTCCTCCTGGGGCAACGGGGTCTACCGGTCCACGGACGGAGGACGACACTGGACGCACCTGGGCCTGGACGACACGCACCACATCGGGCGGATCGCCCTGCATCCGACGGACCCGGACATCGCGTACGTCGCCGGCATGGGTCACCTGTGGGGACCGAACGAGGAACGCGGGCTGTACCGTACGACCGACGGCGGACGGACGTGGGAACGCCTCCTGTTCATCGACCGGGACACCGGCGTCGTGGACGTGGCCCTCGATCCATCGGACCCCGACGTGGTCTATGCCGCCGCCTACCAGCGCCGCAGGCGACCGTGGGGGTTCCACGGCGGAGGGCCCGGGAGCGGGCTGTACCGGTCCGGGGATCGGGGCTCGACGTGGGTCCGGCTTCAGGACGGGCTCCCCGAGGGCGATCTGGGACGTATCGGGATCTCCATCCACCGATCCGACCCGTCGATCGTGTACGTGTCCGTGGAGCAGGGCTGGCGCTACAACGCCTCCACGGCGTACGGCGAGCGGCGAGCCGGCATCTACCGGAGCGACGACCGCGGCCATTCGTGGTCCTGGCGGTCCGACTGGAATCCGCGCCCCATGTATGCGAGCCAGATTCTGGTCGACCCCGTCGATCCGGAGCGCGTGTACATGATGAACGAGTTCTCGACGTCGGCCGACGGAGGGGTGACGTTCACCTCGCCCCGGCAGTCCCTGCATGGAGACGACCGCATCCTGTGGATCGATCCGTCGGACACGCGCCACATCATGAAGGGGGACGACGGCGGACTGGGCATCTCGTATGACCGCGGGACGACCTGGCTCTACGTGCGCTCGCTCCCGGTCAGCCAGTTCTATCGCGTGGACGTCGACGACCGCGATCCGTACTGGGTTTACGGGGGTCTGCAGGACAACGGGTCCTGGGCGGCCCCCAACGCCACGTACCGGTCGGAGGGCATCCTGAACGAGGACTGGATCCGCACGGGAGGCGGCGACGGCTTCGTGAACCGGCCTCACCCGAACGATCCCGACCTCGTCTACACGGAGTCGCAGTACCTGGGACTGTCGATGCTCGATCTCGCGACCGGCGAACGCCGTGAAATCCGTCCGGGAGACCCCCACGGCGCTATTCCGGACCGCAGGAACTGGGACGCATGGATCGCGCGCGAGCCCGAGGCGGACCTCGAGAACGCCATGGCACCGGCCAACTGGGACGGGCCGTTCGTCTTTTCCCCGCACGATCCCAACACCGTGTACGCCGGTACCGACGTCCTCTGGAAATCGACGGACGGAGGGCTCTCCTGGACCGGGCTCCGAGCCCTGACGAGCGGAACGGACCGGCGGGATCTCCGGATCATGAACCAGGCGGTGCACGACTCCCTGGCCTCGCTGGACGACGGCATCCCGTACTGGCCCACGCTGACCGCCATCGCAGAGAGTCCGGTCCGGCCCGGCCTCCTGTACGTGGGGACCGACGACGGGCTGTTCCACGTGTCGGACGACGGGGGAACGACCTGGCGCGAGGTGTCGTCGCGCATGCCGGGACTGCCCGCGGGCGCCCTCTTCAACGGAATCGAGCCGTCGTCGCATGTGGCGGACCGCGTGTACGTGGCCGTCAACGACTACCGGAACGACGACTACGCGAACTACCTGTTCGTTTCCGAGGACCGGGGGGACAGCTGGCGATCGGCCAGCGGCGATCTTCCTGCCGATCGCGTCGCACGGACCGTCCGCGAGGACCCCCGCAACCCCGACGTGCTGTACCTGGGCACCGAGTTCGGTCTCTTCGTGACGCTGAACCGCGGAATGAACTGGACCGCTCTCGCGGGCGGCATGCCCACGGTCGCGGTGAACGATCTCGTCATCCAGGCGCGGGAAAACGACCTGGTCGTGGCGACCCATGGCCGCGGCATCTGGATCCTGGACGGCCTCTCCGCCCTCCAGGGCCTCTCTCCCGCCGTCCGCCTGGAGGCGGGACACGTGTTTCCACCCGGTGACGCCCGTTTCGTCCGCTACCGGGGCGAACGCGGCCACGAGGGGGACATGGTGTTCCGGGGTGAGAACCCGGCCGCCGGGGCCGTCCTGGAGTACTGGCTGAAGGAATCCACGGCGCGCGATTCGGTCTCGCTCACGATACGGGACGGCCTCGGTGACGTGGTCCGGACGCTCGATGCCGACACGACGGCCGGCCTGAACCGGATCGTGTGGGATCTCCGCCACGAGCCCCTTCCGAGCCTTTCTGCCGACACGTCGAACGGACCACCAGGCCGGGGCCGCGGGCCCTCCGGGATACCGGTTCCTCCCGGACGGTACACGGTGCGACTCGACGTGAACGGGACCGGTACGGAAGCCGGCTTCCGCGTGCTGCCGGACGCTCGCAGCACGGCGACGACCGACGTCCAGGCGGCCTGGCTCGAGGCGCTCCGGAACGTCGGCGATCTCTACTCGACCGCGGTGTCCGACGCCGGTGCGGTCACGGGGGTGCATCGCCGGGTCGTCGAGCTGGAGAAGCTCGGAAGGAGCTTCCCGGAGGAACCTCGGGCCGAGTCGGAAGCGCTGGACCGACGGTACCGGGAGCTGGTCCGACGACTGCGCGGGCTGTTCTCGGACCTCGAGGGCTGGACCGGTCCGCCGACCGCGGACCAGCGATCCAGAGCCACCTTCCTGGCGGAGCAGATCGACCGCCTTCGCCCGCGGCGGGAGCGGTTCCTGGAGCGGACGCTGCGGGATCTGAATCGCGGGCTCGGGAACGAAGACCGGATCGAGATCCAGTGACCATCGGACGCATCGCGCTGACCCGACCGGTCGGCCCCAGGCTCGCGGACTGCGAGCTCACCCACCTCGACCGGCTTCCCCTCGATGTCGAGGTCGCACGCCGCCAGCATGCGGCCTACGAGGACGCCCTGCGGCGCCTGGGATGTACCGTCATCCGGTTGCCGGACCTGGACGATCACCCCGACG
>JAHEEH010000191.1:1337-5115 GCA_024640835.1 Bacteroidota bacterium | reverse complement strand
GCGTGGGGTTCGGTCATGGCCACGTGGACCGACGCGTCCTTCCCCTACGGCGACGCGTTCACGACGGTCACGAGCCTGGTCGCCATGGGGCTCCAGGCGCAGAAGCGGATCGAGACCTGGATCTACTGGATCGTGGTGGACGTCGTGGCGATCGTGATCTACCTGGCGAAGGGGCTGTACCTGACGTCCGCGCTGTACGTGGCCTTCATGGTGCTGTGCGTGATGGGACTCGCGGCGTGGCGAAGGGCGCTGGCAGCGGCTTGACGCTCACCCGTCCAGGTCTTCGCCGAGGTACCGCGCCACGTTCGATCCCATCCTGTCGGAGAGGCGCTCGAGCGCCTCGACCATCTCCTCGACGGACATGTCCGAGAGCTGGATGCCCGAGACGATCGCCCCCACGCTGCCCCCGACGCTCCGGGCAAACGTCTCCCGCTCCCGGAAATTGCGCTCCCACACGCGCTTGCCCGAATCCAGGTGGATCAGGCGCACCTTGCCGTCCACTCCGTACTGGAGGCTGCCCGTGACGGGATCGACCGCGAAGATGCCCTGCTTCTCGACGAGCACCTCGAGCAGGAAGTCGGCCTGTCGGAGGTCGGGGGCTGCCTCGGCCCTGAGCATGCGCAGTGCCCGCTCCATCGTGGCGTCGGCGATCCGGGCCGAGACATCCACGCGGTCCTCGGCCTCGATCAACTTGCGGCGGGCCTCCTCGGCCCCCACCTCCTTGACCACGGCCCCGGTGATCCGGATGGCCCTCTCGACGACCGAATCACCGTTCCTTCCGGGCATGCGCCAGGCCAGGTCCGTGTAGACGTCGGGCGGCACGGCCAGCGGCGCGTCGGCGTAGATGGTCGACTGGTAGAAGTCGTACCGGGTGAGGTGGTTGGTGTGTCCGCAACCGGCTCCGGCCAGTGCGAATACGAAGGCTGACGAGATCAGGGTAAAGCGTTTCATCGGAGTGCCCGGAATGTTCGGCTGGACGAGCGTGCGCGTCTCCGTGCCGTGATCCATCATACGCCGTGCCAATTCGTCCGGAAAGCGGCACACCCGCCGTTTCACGCGAGGAAGTGTCCCCGATCCGCGACAGTGGTGACCGATCCACGGACCCCGGGCCGGGCGGCTATTGCCCCGAGGACAGCGGCTCGACCGGTCCCAAATAGAGGTCGAGCCATCTCAACGTCTCACCGTACACCTCGTTCATCGGGGGAATGTGATCCGTCGGGTAGAGCTTCAGCACCTTCTGCTCCGCGGGTGTACCGAGAAAGTCGAACATGGGCTGCATGGACGTGGCGATGGGACCGATGGTGTCGTACTCGCCCCCGAGCATGAGAGTGGGTACCGTGATCCGCGGCAGGTAGTTGACCTGCTGCACCTCCGGCTGCCCGCTCCCGTTCATCAGGCCGGCCACCAGGACGACCGTTCGAACCCGGTCCTCCACGGCGGGAATGATCCCCCCGAAGACGCCGCCCCAGCTCATTCCGTAGTACGCGATCCGGTCGGGATCGATGTCATCCCGGGACTCCAGGAAGTCGACGCTGCGCTTGAAATCCTTGACCAGCTGAACGACGTATTCGGTATACGCATGGGTATCGCGCCCGTAGTGGATAGGCAGCAGGTTCGGATCGTGCCGCTCGAACGTCCCCTTGTAGACGGGGTACAGGACCGCCCTGCCGTTCCGGACGAGGAATGAAAGGAACAGGGGAAACTCGTAGTAGCTCTCGATATGTTCGCTCGAGGTCTGGAGCAGCGATGCGCTTCCCGGGAAGTAGACCACCGTCTGGTAGGGCGGGGCGGCGTTCCTCGGGAGGAACAGGTGGGCGATTACGCGCTCGTTGCCGTACGCCGCGTCGAACGATACGCGCTCATGAGTCCAGTCGGCTCCGGTGTCATCGACCGATTCGACTTCGACGTGGAGCGGCGCGGGATCGTACGAAAACTGGTTCCTGTAGGCCTCGAACACCTCGTCCGACACGGGCCGGACCGAGGTGAAATCGAACGGTGGGGCCAGCAGGGCCGGACCGAGAACGGCCTCGGACAGGTCGTCCGCGTCCGGAATGGATGCCAGCCGGAATCCATTCCGTTCCGACCGGTCCAGGGCGGGAGCCTGTCTCAGGCTGCCGAACTCGTAGGTGTTGTCGCCCCACGCTCCCCCCCGAATCAGCCGACCCCGGGCTGTGGCGTTCCAGCACCACTCCCGCACGTTTCCCGCCATGTCGAACGCCCCGAACGGCATGACGCCCGGAAGACTCGCCACCTGGACGGGACCTGTCCGGTCGAAATTGCTGAACGGCGCGAACGTACCGAATCCACCCAGCTGGGGGAAGTTGAAGATGGGCGTCCCCTCACCGCGTGCGCGACCCCAGTGGGTCGCCGTCGGAAGGCTCTGCCCTTTCCAGTCGGCGAACGCTGCCGCTTCGTACCAGCTGACGCCGGACACCGGGAAGTCGGCCTGACCCTCCGGATAGGATCCGGCCTGCCACGTGGACGGTCCGGGCCGACCCGTCTGGTCGACGAAAGCCGCCATGGCCTCTTCCCAGCCCAGAATGGTCCCATCCCGCTCGAACTCGTAACTCCAGTACTCCCGGTCGCGGTACCCGCCGGCATCGATGAATTCCTTGAATCG
Source organism: Bacteroidota bacterium (assembly GCA_024640835.1). Taxonomy (GTDB): domain Bacteria; phylum Bacteroidota; class Rhodothermia; order Rhodothermales; family UBA10348; genus JAHEEH01. The sequence goes on along the minus strand of JAHEEH010000191.1, from coordinate 2,495 downwards.
TGCGTTCGTGACCTCGGTGCGGTCGATGAAGAAGTCCCCTATCGACGTCCCGTCCGGAAGCTGCATGCCGGCGACGCGCACCATTCCCTCGGGAGCCGCGCCGATCTCGTCCATCGTACGGGAAAAGTCCTGACCGATGATGATGTCGTCCACTGACACGTCCAAATCCCACGTGGACTCGGCGGCCAGGACGGTCTCGTAGCCCTCCTTCTCCAGCTTCCATCGGAAGACCCCGACGGGCATTCTGACGTCCGCGATCGGCGTGATTCCCAGCAATTGCCATTCCTCGTCCGGATTCGCGTACGGCTTGACGTACGCGACGGCACCGGGAGGATCAGAGAGCACGTTGATGCGGCGGGAGCTGAGTGCGAAGACCTCGGCCAGGTGGGGATCGTCCGGGATGACCGCCTCGGCCTCTTCCGCGAGCCGGTAGACCTCGATGAAATCCGACCAGGTGGTCTCCATCAAGGTGTCTATCTGCGGGAGGATCACTTCCCGCGCGTGTCGCTCCTCTGCCTGCCTGCCGGAGAGCCAGAGGCCGCCGGCAACGATCGCCAGGACGACGACCACGGCGGGCACCAGCACCCTGGGCGATCGCGCGACCTTCAGCAGCGAGCGCAGGTCGGTGCCCCCGGCGGCAAAGCCCCTTTCCCGGTCGAGCAGCTTCTGCAGCTCGGCTGCCAGCTCCCGGGTCGATCCGAAGCGGTCGCCTGGTTCCTTCTCCAGCGCCCGCATGATCAGGCCATCCAGCTCCGGCGAAACCTCCGGATTCAGGTCACGGGCCCGAGGCGGATCCTCGTTGAGGATCGAGTAGATGATGGCCTGGGAATAGTCCCCCCGGAACGCGCGATGCCCGGTGAACATCTCGTACATCACCGCGCCCAGCGACCACTGGTCGCTTCGCGCATCGACGTCGTCTCCGCGGGCCTGCTCGGGGCTCATGTAGGCGGCCGTGCCGATCGTCGAGCCTTCCTGCGTCACGTGGGTCTGCTCGGCCACCTTCGCGAGCCCGAAGTCCACGACCTTGACCACGCTGTCCGTGGTGACCATCACGTTGGCCGGCTTGATGTCCCGGTGCACGATATCCGCATCGTGCGCCTTGGTCAGCCCGTTCGCGAGCTGCACCGCGAAATCCAGTCCGGTAGAAATGGCGACGGG
>JAHEEH010000191.1:0-1327 GCA_024640835.1 Bacteroidota bacterium | reverse complement strand
TACATCTGGCCGTCCTCGGCCTCCCCGATCTCGTAGACGGTGCAGATGTTCGGATGGTCGAGGGCCGACGCGGCCTTCGCCTCGTGGACGAACCGGGCCTTGGCCACACGATCGCGGGTCATATCGCGGGGCAGGAACTTGAGCGCCACCGTGCGATCCAGGCGCAGGTCCTCGGCCCTGTAGACGATCCCCATCCCGCCCTGGCCCAACTCGTCGGTGATCCGGTAATGGGATACGGTGGAGCCAATCATGAGGTGTACCCGTTCGTGACAGCCCAATTACAGCAGAACGGGGCTTGGATGCAATCGCGGAAGACGACTGTCCGGAGGAGACCATCACGTAAGGACAATCCCTACGCCACTAGGTGGGCTGGTGGGCTATGTTGGTCCTCCGAGCACTCCTGCGAATACAGTCATGAAGACGCCTGCCCTGCTGTGTGTTCTCGTCGCGTCCCTCGCGGCATCGTCCAGCGCCCGCGGCCAGATGTTCGAACAGGTGACGACGAGCGCCGTCACGAATGGAGCGTCACAGAGTCTCAGCAGTTCGTTCGTGGATGTCGACGGCGACGGGTGGCTCGACCTGTTCGTGAATACCTCGGGCGGAGACGCCGGTGAATTGTACCGGAATGGCAGCAACGGTGACTTCACACGGGTATTCGATGACCCCCTCGTGACTACCCGCGTGAACGGCGCCAAGGACACCTGGGTGGACCTGGACGAGGATGGCGACCTGGACGTTCTGATCGCCAATCTGGGGGGGGCGAATCTCGCTTTCGCCAACGACGGTCACGGTCACTTCACCAGATACGATGGAGGAGATCTCACCTCGGAAGGCACCGACTACCGGTATCTTGGCCCGGGGGACATCGACGGTGACGGACATGTCGATATCGTTGCCGCGACACGGTTCGGAACGCTGCCGGCCGTGTTCATGAACGACGGCGACGGTCACTATGCGAAGATCGACCTGCCGCCGGTTACGAGCGACCGGGTGAATGCGGGTTGCGCCGAGTGGGTGGACGTCGACGACGACGGCGACATGGATGTCATGTTGTGCGGAACGAACGAGTCGGTTCCGGGCCGCGCGCTCGTATTCCGCAATGACGGGGGTGGAGCCTTCTTCCGCATGGAAGAAACCGCGCTTGCGGACGCCATGGGAAACGGCGGACTGGTCTGCTGGGGTGACTTTGACCGGGACGGCGACATGGATGCGTTCGCAGGGATGGGGGCCACGGGCTATCGACAACTCCGCAACGATGGCGACTGGAGCATGGAGGTGGTGGCGGAATTCGAGGGAGTGGGTTACGCGACTGGTTGCCACCCCCTTG
>JAHEEH010000190.1 GCA_024640835.1 Bacteroidota bacterium | reverse complement strand
AACCGCCTGCCGGACGTTGGCGCCAACGAAAAGGGCGTTCGTGCGGAAGGCATCCCGGTACTTCGGGTCGACGTACGGGGCCTCGCCCTCGGTGTGCAGGTGGACGACCTCGACGTTGGTCAGTTCATGGGCGCGCGCCGTCATGGCGCGAACGAGCTGCTGGGGTGCGGCGGCGGCCGTATGCACGAACACACGGCTGCCCGACTCTATGACCGATACGGCCTCATCGGCCGAGACGAACTTCATGGGAGTAGCGGATGAAAAACAGGCTTTTCAAGCTACGGACCGCTGTCGTGGCGGGCGGGCGGAGAAGGGCGAAGAGGCGGTGGATTCAGTCCTCCTGGGATTCCGGCGTCCACTGGCTCATGAGCATGGAGAGCGGGCGCAACGGCTCCAGGTTCTCGAAGAGGATCTTGATGGCGGACGTGAGCGGGACCGCCAGCACCATGCCCCAGGCGCCCCAGAGCCAGCCCCAGAAGATGAGCGACACGAGGATCAGGAGCGGACTGAGATTCAGCGTGAACCCCATCATCCGGGGTTCCACCACGTTCCCCATGACCGTCTGGCACGCCATGAGCAGCCCCAGGACCAGGAGTGCGATCCCGAGCGACTCGAATTGAAGCGCCGAGAGCACGACGGGAAACAGGACGGCAATCAGCGAACCCAGGTTCGGGATGTAGTTGAGAACGAACGCGACAAACCCCCAGACGAGCGGGAAATCGACCCCGACAATCACCAGGACGAGCCACGTAAGGAAGCCCGTCCCCAGGCTCACGAGCGTCTTGGTGACGAGGTAGCGCCTGACCTGGGCATCCACGTTCGAGACGACCCTAGCGATCCTGTCGGCGTGCGCGGCAGGAAAAGCACGCCGCACCTTGAAAGCCAGGTCTCCGCTGCCTGCCAGTATGAACATCATGAAGAGGAGCACGAGGAACATGGATCCCATGAAACTCAGGAACGAACCAACCCCGGAGGTCAGGGTCGACCCGAGCGCGGCAACGTCCACGGCATCTCCCCAGGCGATTTCCGCGACGTCCAGGTTCAGCGATGCGGCGCGCTCCACGATGAACCGCTCCGCGCCGTCGAAGAGCCGGCCAATGCGCTCCTCGTAGCCAGGAAGCTCCCCGGCCATCGTCATCGTGGACGTATAGAGCGTCCATCCCACCAGGAAGATGACCAGGAAGAACGCCAGCAGCACCACCACGAGGGCGAGCGCCGTCGGGACGCGACGGTCCCTGAGGTGCTGCACGATCGGCTTGAAGATGATCGACAACAGGAGGGCCAGCGCGAACGGCAGGAGAACGGACCGAAGCTCGAGCAGGACCACCCCCAGAAAGAAGACGGCAATGACGCCGAGAAACACGCTGACCACATTGTAATTCTTCATCGGGCCTCTCGCTCAAAACGTTCGGCGGACTGCTGCGTACGGCCACTCAGCCAACCCGCGATACCCTTTTTTGATGCACCTCTCCCGCACAATCTGGATCCTGGCGTTCGTCGCCCTGGCGTATTCCGGCGATCCGGACCGCTACCCCGACGACGCGTTCCGTTCTCCTCTCGAGATACCTATTTCTCTCTCGGGGAACTTCGCGGAGATGCGAAGCAACCATTTCCATACGGGATTGGACATCCGGACCAACGGCCAGACCGGGTACCGGGTGTACGCGGCGGCAGACGGCTGGATTTCCCGGGTTGCGGTCTCTTCGGGAGGGTACGGAAATGCCCTGTATCTGAACCACGCGAATGGTTACCAGACGGTGTACGCGCACCTGGAACGGTTCTCGGGGCCCGTTGCGGATTACGTGGAGTCTGCCCAGTATGCGCGGCGGTCGTTCCAGGTGGATCTTCAGCCGACCCGCGACCGGTTTCCGGTCAAGAAAGGAGACGTGATCGCCCTTTCGGGGAATTCGGGAGGCTCCGGCGGGCCGCACCTTCACTTCGAAATCCGGGAGGTGGGGACGGCGAAGCCCGTCAACCCGCTCCTCTTCGGCCTTCCCGTCGAGGACACCACGCGCCCGCGCCTCTACCGCGTCAAGGTGTATGCCGTCGGACGCTCGGCGGGCGTGCAGGTGCTCGGATCCGGAGGCCGGATCCTGGACTCGGCCGCGGACGGGGGTTCCGTGACCGTCACCGTCGAGGACGCCGGCTCCGGCCGCTATGCCCTGCGCCCCGGAACGCGCATTCGGGCCTCCGGAAGAGTCGGTTTCGGAATCCAGGCCACGGATTTCCATGACGCGTCCTCCGGGCGCCTGGGAGTCTACAGGATCCGGCTTGCGGCCGGGGAGCGGATGGTGTACGAGTCCGAGATGGAGAAACTGGACTTCGCGCTTCAGCGCTACATCAACGCCCACGTGGACTACGACGAGTATTCCCGCCGCGACCGGTGGGTGCAGCGCAGCCACCTTCTTCCCGGCAACCGGCTCCCGCTCTACCGTACGGAGCGCGGAGGGTACGTGGAATTCGCGGCGGGGGACACCCTGACGATGCGGTACGATGTCGAAGATGCGGCAGGGAACGCGTCCTACCTGTCATTTCCCGTCCTCGGGTATGATGCCGCGGGGGCTCCTGTCGTGGACTCGCTCGCCGTGCAGGTGGCGTGGAACCGTTCCACCACCATCGAGCGGCCTGGGATCCTCATCCGGATACCGGAGGGCTCGCTCTATGAAGATCTCGGGTTACGCTATGCGACGATCGATCCGCCGGCCGGAGCGTATTCTTCCGTCCACCGGGTCCATGACGAGCACACGCCCGTCCACGCCCCGATCTCGCTTTCGATCGAGGCCGCATCCGTTCCTGACAGGCTGCACGACAAGACGCTCATCGCCCTGAGGACCCGCTCGGGTGGCCTCGTTTCGCAGGGAGGCGAATGGGAGAACGGCTGGGTCAATACACGCACCAGGTCGTTTGGCGACTTCTTCGTGACCGTGGATACCCTTGCCCCGGAGATCCGTCCCCTGAACATTTCGGACGGGGCGTCGCTGGCCCGCGCGAATTCCATCCGGATGAGGATCAGGGACGATCTCTCCGGAATCCAGTCGTACGAGGGGCTCGTCGACGGAGAGTGGGTGCTGTTTGCCCATGACGCCAAGTCGAGCCGAATCGAATACACGTTCGACGGACACGTTGCTCGTGGCTCCCACGTCGTCGAGGTGCGGGTGACGGACGGCGTGGGCAACCGGAACGTGTACCGAGCTCGATTCACCCGCTGAGGCGACGCTCCTCGAGCACCTCGAACAGGGCGTCGGTGGTGGCCCGGCACGACGGCAGGTCGGCGTCCGGTTCCGGCAGGGTGGCCAGCGGCGCCGGCTCCACGGGCCGCAGACCGGTGGCCTGCTCCACCGTGTCGGGAAACTTCGCCGGATGCGCGGTGGAGACGACCAGGAAGGGCCCCGCCGTGCCCTCGGTCTCCAGTCGTCGGACTGCTTCGAGGCCAACGGCCGTGTGCGGATCGCAGACGTAGCCCGTCTCTTCGTACGTCCGGCGGATCGACTCGATCGTGGCGGCGTCGGACACGCTGAAGCCGCGGATGGACGATCGCAGGGTTTCCGTCCCCAGAAGAGCTTCCAGGCGCTCGAAGTTCGACGGGACGCCAACATCCATGGCATTCGACAGGGTTCGGAGAGACTCCATCTCCGGACGTGGTCCGCCCGCCAGGAAATCCGGGAAGCCCCGGTTCGCGTTGTGGGCCGCCACGAGTCCCCGCATGCGCGCGCCCGAGGCGCGCGCCATGCACGCGGCGGTCAGATTCCCCAGGTTGCCGCTCGGCACCACGAAGACCGCTTCCGGCACGACGTGCGCCGCCCACGCGTGGTAGGACGTCTGCGGCACCAGGCGCCCTACGTTGATGGAATTGGCACTGGTCGGCCCGAACCGCTCGAAGCGGCCATCCGCGAACGCGGCCTTGACCATCCGCTGGCAATCGTCGAACGACCCTCGGACACGAATCGAAAGGGTGCCCGGTCGACGGGCCGCGAGCTGGCGTTCCTGCACCGGGCTCACCTGACCCTGCGGATACAGGAGCACCACATGCACTCCAGGCATCCCGGAAAAGCCGTCTGCCACCGCGCTGCCGGTGTCTCCGGAAGTGGCCACGAACACCGTTCTCCCGGCCGGTGCGTCTTCCACGGCGCGGACCATCAGGCGGGCCATCGTGCGAGCGCCGAAGTCCTTGAAGGAGAGCGTCGGGCCGTGGAACAGTTCCAGCACGAAGACTCCCGGGCGAGGCTCCACGATCGGAACGGGGAAGTCGAGCGCGGATCGGACGGCGTCCTCCGTGTCGTGATCCATCCCGATCCACGGGACGATCGACTCGACTGCGTGGTCCTGGAACTCCGACCGGTCTCCGTGGACGATTACCGGTATGCCCGTCGGCACGTACAGGCCGCCGTCGCCCGCGAGGCCCCGCAGCATGGCCTCGCGGAAACCGATCGGCGGCTCGAGGGGACTCCTGCTGCTCACCCAGCCGATGGGCAAACCCCTCACAGGACCACCCCCGGGCGCTGGAGATCCGTGACGCGGGCCCCTTTGTGATCCACGTGCGTCACGATCGAACGGACCTCTCCGTCCCCCGCGACCTCGTGCATTGCGCTCGCGACCGCCCGCGCCGTCACGTCGTTTCCGCACACGGCGAACATCGCAGGCCCCGAGCCCGTGAGCGCGCAGCCGAACGCACCCGCCTCCTTCGCCGCCCGACGGATGGCTCCGAACGAGGGAACCAGTTTGGCCCGAATCGGCTCCACGAGACGGTCGTCCTCTATGCATCGCCCCACCGTCTCGAGGTCGCCCGCCCTGAACGCGTCGACGAGCATGGCCAGCGTGGCGGCGTTCCTGGCGGCGTCCCGCAGCGCCACCTTGGACGGCAGCATGGCCCGAGCCTCGCGGGTCAGAATGGTGATATCGGGTCTGACAATGGCGAGGGCCACGGGTCCCCCGATCGGAAGCCGTCGCCACCGAGTGGGATCGAGCGGAGACACCAGGACGAGTCCGCCGAAGAGCGACGGGAGCACGTTGTCGCCGTGCGGGGTGCCCGATACGAGACGTTCCCCTTCGAGTGCCGCCGGAACGACGTGCGCCCGGTTCGTCGCACCCCCCAGCAGGACGTTCGTCGCCCAGGCACCTGCCACGGCG
>JAHEEH010000189.1 GCA_024640835.1 Bacteroidota bacterium | reverse complement strand
TGTTCGCGATACCGGCCATCCTGATCCTGGGCTTCCTTGCGGTCCTCGGGATCGTCCGGGCCAACCTCAAGATCTGCCAGCCGAACGAGGTCCTGATTTTCAGCGGACGCCAGCGCCGCCTCACCGACGGAAGTCCTGTAGGGTACCGGGTGATCCGTGGCGGCCGCGGGTTCCGCATCCCGATCATCGAGCGGGTGGACCGCCTTCTCCTGAACACCATCCCGATCGACCTCACCGTCACGAACGCCTATTCGAAGGGTGGCATTCCGCTGACGGTACGGGCCATTGCAAACGTGAAGATCTCCTCCACGGAGGCCGAACTGAACAACGCGGTCGAGAGACTCCTGGGCAAGCCGCTGGAGGAAATACAGACCATCGCGAAGGAAACGCTCGAGGGCAACCTCCGCGGCGTCTGCGCCTCGCTCACACCCGAGGAGGTCAACGAGGATCGCCTGAAATTCGCCAAGGTACTCCTGGACGAAGCAGACCAGGATCTCGGAGCGCTCGGCCTGCAACTGGACACGCTGAAGATCCAGAGCGTCGAGGACGACCGGGGCTACCTGGATGCGATCGGCCGCCAGTCGACGGCACACATCATCGCCGCCGCCGAGGTGGTGGAGGCCCAGAAGCGCGAGCAGGCCAAGCTGGCCGAGGCCGACGCGGATCGCGCGATCGTCAAGGCACAGACCGACGTACGCATCATCAAGGCCAAGCTTGACGCGGAGGCCGAGGCGGAAGAGGCGAAGATCAACGTCGCCGCCGATGTCGCTCGCGCCAAGGCAGAGCAGGAACTCGCCGAGCAGGAAATTGCGTTGGCCGAGAAGCGGCAGTACGCGGAGATCGTGGTCGTTGCCGAGGCCGCCAAGAAGGCCAAGGAAGAACAGGCCAAGGGTAACGCCGCCCGGATCTCGGAGGACGGCAAGGCGGAGGTCGAGATCCTCAGGCAGAAGCTGGAGCTCTGGAAGAGCGCGGGAGGCGACGCGGAGCGCCTGTTCCTGATCCAGATGCTCCCGGACATCCTGAAGGAGGTGATCAAGACCGTCGACAACCTGAAGATCGACAAGATCACCGTCGTGGACTCGGGTGGTGGCGGCGGCCAGGGCGTGCCAGCGGTCTTCAGCCAGATCGCGGGCGCCACTCCCGCCCTGCTCGAGAGCCTGAAGGCTTCGACCGGCGTGGACATTGCCGGTTTGCTGAGCCGGGCATCGGCACCCCGGGACGAGGAGGGCGAGGAGAAGCCGGCCAAGGGGAAGTAGCTCCCGCTCACTCCCTGACCGCGAAGGAGACGTCGCCCGGGGTCGCTGGCGCCGGGGGAGGGCTTAGTACCCCCCTCACCTCATGCGCTTCTGGCCCACGGGGTGCGAGCCATCGCAAGGGCCGCATCGAACGCGTCGCTCCACTCGGCCGGGCGGTTCAGCCGGAGGGCCCGAACCGCCGGACGCGGCTTCGCACGCAGGGCCATAGGTCGCCGATCGCCTGCCGTCAGCCGCCCTGCACGGCCGGCACCCGTCGCGAGGGCGCACACAGCGAGTGCACTGCGCCCGCCGGACGTGAAGAGCCGGGGCTCCGCCCGGGCGATCGCCGATGCGACGCGGGGGGAGTCCGACTCGAGATCGGCCGCGTCGACCAGGTACACCGCGTCGAACGTTCCGTACACGAGAAGGAGAGCGGCCTGCGGTTCGGGAGCATCCGTCGGCGCCTGAACGATCGCGACGCGACGGCCCGGCGTGACGATGGCGAACAGCGCGGGGGTCGGACCCAAGAGGGTGTCGACGACGGGACGCCGGATGACGGCCGAGCCCGGGCGCAGGGCGGACGAAAGGGCCTCCAGCAGCAGCCCCTCCGGGCCCGGACCCCGCACGGGCAGCGTGCGAAAGAAGGCCGAGGAACGCCGCGCGGCCTCGAGGCCGGCGACGGACGGGTTGGTCGGATCGTACGGCATGGGGATCTCCGGCTGGTCTGAACGCAGGATAACGACAGGGTTGTGACATCGTTTTGTCATACACTCCGACATCGTCTTTTTCGTTCTGCAGAGTGTCCGGCGGCACACCCCTCCTTCCACCATGCGCGACCGGATGAAGGTGCCGTGAATCCGTAGGGGAGCCTCCGCAGCGGATGACGGTTCGGGATGCTGAGATTTCGCCGTGGACGGTCGGGGCCGGCATCCGGGGAAGCCTGGAAATCGCTCTCCGTCGTGTGTCCCGGGCGGATTGACGGCGTCAGGAATCCCGATTCAAGGAGACTTCAAAGCGCGCATTTTGATGTAAGGTCTCCCCCCACATGTAGCGCAGGGGGACCCCTACCCACAGAACAGAATCCCACTACGGCGATCATGCCCCCGGACCCGTATCCTCCCCGGGTCGAAATCCCACGACGTCCTCGGCATGTCCCCCACACGACCTCGCGACTTTCACTCGATCGTCCCGAACCGGGGTGGCCAACCGTGCCCTGTGGCGCCGTTTCGATTCTATAGCAGGGGCAGGTCGGTCTTTCGGGCATCGGGCCCGCGCATCAGCCAGCCCGCATGAACCATCAGTCGGGAGCGGTCTGCCCGCTTCCGGGAGCAACACAACAATATGAGGAAGCTGATACTGACTGTGGCCGCACTCGTGGCGGTCGCCGGTACCCAGTTCGCGCTTCAGCTGGTTCCGCAGGCCGTGATCACGATCGAGGCCTACAGTCCGCAGGAGCTCGTCGACGCCGGAATGGAGACGCCGAAGTCCGCGGGACTTTCGGTCGTCGGCGTCAATTCGATGGTGTACCTGTACGGTGCCGAAGCGGCGGGCGAAGACGTGATGACGTATGCCTGGTCGGCCACGTCGCCGACCAATGTGACGATCGCCACGGACTCACCGGACACGGAGCGCACCACGTTCCGTCCGGACGAGGTCGGCACGTGGACCGTGGACCTGACCATCACCACCGCGACCGGCGAAGCCAGCACTTCGATCACCGTCGTGGCCGCACGGTACGTAGGCGTGGGCAACATTGCCGGCGCCATCCCGGACGCCGGTGAAGGCCAGTGCGCAGCGTGCCACCCGCACAACACCTCCACATGGGGCGAGACGGGGCATGCCACGTTCTTCATCGAAGCGATCGACGGCATCAAGAGCGATCACTACGGCGAGGGCTGCATCTCCTGTCATACGCTCGGCGACGATCCGACGGCAGCCAACAACGGCTTCGACGACGTAGCGGCGTTCGTAGGCTGGAGCTTCCCGGCCGAGCTCGTTCCCGGCAACTGGGACCTTATCGTCGAGAACTACGAGCCGCTGGCCCAGTTCACGAACATCCAGTGCGAGAGCTGCCACGGCCCGGGCTCCAAGCACAAGGGCAACAAGGCCAACATCGACATCTCGGTCGAGGTCGGCGTCTGCTCGCAGTGCCACGAGAGCGGGACACACCACATCCGTCCGACCATGTGGAAGCGGTCGGGCCACGCAACCGGCAACTCGTTCGCCTCCCGCGGCACACGCTCCGGCTGCGCCGACTGCCACTCGACCTACGGCTTCATCGCCCGGATCGATGTCCAGTCGAACCTGGACCAGCAGGTCGGCCTCGGAGAAGGCGTGACGTGCGCCGCCTGCCACGACCCGCACGAAGTTGGCGACGCCAAGCCCCACCAGATCCGGACGATTTCCGAGGTGGAGCTGATCGACGGCACGATCGTCGAGTGGGGCGGCTACGGCAAGCTCTGCATGAACTGCCACAAGGCTCGCCGCGCAGGTATCCCGCAGGTGCTGTCGGGCTCATCTTCCCTGGATCCGCACCACTCGAACCAGGCCGACATGCTGGCCGCCAACGACGTCGCGATCGATTTCGGGCGCTACATCCCGAGCTCCACGCACCGATGGGCTCTCGAGGACGCCTGCGTGTCCTGCCACATGGCGGCGACGCCCGGGACGCCTGAAGCGGGTCAGTATTTCGTCGGCGACCACACGTTCGCGATGGAAGCCGACATCGAAGGCGTCATCGTCGAGAACACGGCCGCGTGCGAGCGCTGCCACGGCGTGATCGAGTCGTTCGACGCCATCATGGCGCGCGAGGACTTCGACGGCGACGGCGACGTCGAGACGGTTCGCGAGGAGCTGCACGGAGTCCAGGAAGCACTGGCCGTGATGCTTCCGCCGCTCGGCGAAGCCTCGGTCGGCCGGCCCAACGGGGATTGGAACCTGGTCCAGAAGTACGCGGCGTTCAACTACAACTTCGTAGAGGACGACGCATCCGATGGCATCCACAACTTCCAGTATGCCATGGGTCTGCTGAAGGTCTCGATCGAGGCCCTGCAGTACGGCGTCCTTGCGCCGGGTGCCATCACCGAGATCAACGACGTCCCGAACGACCAGGGCAAGAAGGTCCAGATCGTCTGGGAGCGCTTCGGTGGTGACGGTGTCTCCAATGACCCCATCGCGGCGTACTCCGTATGGCGCCAGGACGGTGAGGCCATGGCCGGAAAGGCCCCGCTGCCGTCCATCGAGAAGGTCAACGTCGAGAAGACCGCCCCGGGCACGAGTGCTTCGATGTACGGACAGGTGTGGACCTTCGTGGGCACGGTGCCCGCGTCGCAGCACGAAATGTACAGCATGGAGGTCCCGACCCTCTTCGACAACGTGGAGACCACGTTCATCGTCGAGGCACGGACGATCGGCAGTACGTATCCGGTCACGAGTCAACCGGTCGTCGGCATGTCGGTCGACAACCTGATTCCGACCGCTCCGATGGGGCTCGTGGCGTCCACGACGGCGTTCGACGTGACGCTCACGTGGCAGGAGCTCGACATGCTCCATAACCCGGACATCGACTACTACGCGATATACCGCGGCGATGCCTCGGGCTTCGTGCCGGGCGAACCGGTTGCCACGGTGACCGACCCGATGTTCCTCGACAACACCGTCCAGTCGAACAACAAGTACTACTACCAGGTAGCCGCGTTCGACTTCTCGGGCAACCAGGGCGAGTTCTCCGGTGAGGTCTCAGCAGCCACGTTCGTGGGCACCGAGGAAGCGGGGCTCCCGACGGACTACGCGCTGCATCAGAACTACCCGAACCCGTTCAACCCGTCCACGACGATCACCTTCGACGTGCCGGCAGCCAGTGAGATCGCGATCGTGGTCTACGACCTGCTCGGCCGCC